>NZ_JBEZGX010000006.1:0-196104 GCF_040650235.1 Kitasatospora sp. NPDC048722 | reverse complement strand
AGGAATCTCCAACCCCGATCAGACGATCGAGGCCGGGGATGTCAACATATCTGGCGTTGACTTTTGGCACGCTGTTGAGTTCTCAAGGAACGGACGCTTCCTTCGAGCCGCCTTCCAGCGGGCCCTCCGGGCGCTTCGTTCTTTCGTGTTTCCAGCTTATCAGACGTTTTCCGCTCCGTTTTCCGGAGTTTCATTTATCCGATTTCCCGATCTAGTCGGGATCGCTTTCCGCGACGACCTCCACGTTAGCGCATTCCGGGCGTTACCCGAAATTCACGCTCACCCTGTCGGCGCAGACGCCGAACGACCCAAGCTAATGGGCTTCGAGGTGAGAGTGGGGGTTACCAAGTGGTGTGGCCGCTTCAGCGACTCGTCCAACACTAGGCCACGCGGAGGGCATCGTCAAACGTCGAGGGCGGGATCCGGCTGGATCCCGCCCTCGGTGGACGAAGCCGCTGCTCAGCGGCGTCGGGTTCCGGTCATGCCACTCGTGTCACACGGCCTGCGTCACACGGTGACACGGTCACGCCGTCGCCGGCGCGGTCAGCTCGGCCGCCGCCAGGTTGCGCTTGCCCCGGCGCAGCACGAGCCAGCGGCCGTGCAGCAGGTCGGTCTCGGTAGGCACCGCCTCCTCGTCCGTCACCTTGACGTTGTTGAGGTAGGCGCCGCCCTCCTTGATCGTCCGACGGGCGGCCGAGCGGCTCGGCGCCAGGCCGACGGCGACCAACAGGTCGACCACCGGCTGGAGTTCGGCGACCTCGGCCTTGGGGACCTCGGCCAGCGCCGCCGCCAGGGTCGGGGCCTCCAGGTCGGCGAGGTCGCCCTGGCCGAACAGCGCCTTGGACGCGGCGACCGCGCGCTCGTACTGGTCTGCGCCGTGGACGAGGGTGGTGAGCTCCTCGGCCAGGGCGCGCTGGGCCAGGCGGGCGGCGGGGCGCTCGGCAGTCTCGCGCTCCAGCTCCTCGATCTCCTCCTTCGAGCGGAAGCTGAAGATCCGCAGGAAGTTGGAGACGTCCCGGTCGTCCGCGTTCAGCCAGAACTGGTAGAAGGCGTACGGGGTGGTCAGCTCGGGGTCGAGCCAGACCGTGCCGGACTCGGTCTTGCCGAACTTGGTGCCGTCGGCCTTGACGATCAGCGGCGTGGCCAGCGCGTGCACGGACTTGCCCTCGGCCTTGCGGATCAGGTCCGTGCCGGCGGTGAGGTTGCCCCACTGGTCGCTGCCGCCGGTCTGCAGGGTGCAGCCGTAGCGGCGGTTCAGCTCCAGGTAGTCCATGCCCTGGAGAATCTGGTAGCTGAACTCGGTGTAGCTGATGCCCGCGTCGGAGTTGAGCCGCCGGGCGACGGCCTCCTTGGCGATCATGTTGTTGACGCGGAAGTACTTGCCGACGTCCCGCAGCAGGCTGATGGCGGACATCCCGGACGTCCAGTCCAGGTTGTTGACCATGCGCGCCGCGTACGGGCCGTCGAAGTCGAGGAAGCGCGAGATCTGGCCGCGCAGGCGGTCGACCCAGGCGGCCACCGTCTCGGGGGCGTTGAGGACGCGCTCGGCGGTGGGCTTCGGGTCGCCGATCAGGCCCGTGGCGCCGCCGACCAGGCCGAGCGGGAGGTTCCCCGCCTGCTGGATGCGGCGCATGGTGAGGATCTGCACGAGGTTGCCGAGGTGCAGGCTGGGGGCCGTCGGGTCGAAGCCGCAATAGAACGTGACCGGGCCGTCCGCGAACGCCTTGCGCAGTGCGTCCTCGTCGGTGGACAGGGCGATCAGCCCACGCCACCGCAGCTCGTCGACGATGTCCGTCACGGTCACGCTTCTCCTTCGATCGGGCGTCCGGCCCGGTGCTGGCCCGGTTCGGTCGGGCCCCGGGTCGGTACGACTCCAGCCTGATAGAGCCTACGCGGTCCCGGCCAGCGAGTTTTCCCTAGGCACCGTCCCCGCTCCTCCGGGAGGCCGTCCGCCGCTCCCCCACGCGGCGGCCGGGAGCCCGTCGCCCGCTCCCCGGCGCGGCTCCGGGTGCCCTTCGATACCGGAAATTCCGTTGTTCGTCGGCCGCGGGCCCATTCAGAGTGGTCCCACCGCCGTGCGGCGGCAGTGACGTGTGTGGAGACGGTCGTGCCGCCGTGGCACGCCCGTGGGAAGGGTGTGCCGAGGTGCGCAACACGCTGGTTCTGAACGCGAGCTACGAGCCCCTGACGACGGTGTCGCTCCAGCGCGCCGTGGTCCTGGTGCTCCAGGACAAGGCGGTGGTGGAGCAGGCGCATCCGCTGCGCACGGTCCGGGGCACCGGCGTCACCGTACCGGTGCCGCGGGTGATCAGACTCCAACGCTACGTACGGGTCCCGTTCCGACAACGGGCGCCGTGGTCGCGGCGGGGTGTCCTGGCCCGCGACCAGCACCTGTGCGCGTACTGCGGGCGGCGGGCCACCACGGTGGACCACCTGCAGCCGCGGTCGCGCGGTGGTGAGGACAGCTGGTTGAACACCGTGGCCGCGTGCGCCGAGGACAACCAGCGCAAGGCCGACCGGACACCGGAGCAGGCGGGGATGAAACTGCTGCGCCGCCCGTTCGTGCCGACCCCTCAGGCGACCCTGATGCTGGCGCTCGGCCTGCGCGACTCGGAGGCGAGGGAACTCGCCGACTGGCTACCGGTCGTGCCCGCGGCCTAACTCCACTCGTGCGTGGCGGCCGGCTAGCCCTTCGCCTGGTAGCCGGCCGCCGTCCCGAAGTTCGCCGAGTGCTCGGGCACCACGACGACCTTGCCGCCGCCGATCAGCACCCGGCCCGAGATCAGCAGCGAACCGGTGCCCGGCGGGAAGTTTCCACCGGTCGACTCGTGGCCGCCGGTCACGGCGAAGCGGGAGAGGTGGGCGGGCTGGTCGCGGCGCTCGTCGGCGGCGAGCACGAGGGAGCCGCCGTCGAGGGCGACCGCCCGCAGCACGCCCTTCTCGGCGGCCGGGGCCTTCCAGCTCTGCTTCCCGCTGTCGAGGTCGTAGCCGACCGCGACGACGGCGCCGTTGCCGTTCGGCGGCACGAGCGTGGTGACCATCGTCCGGTCCTGGAAGAAGACCCCGGGCGTGGCCGAGAACGTGCCGTGCGCGACGTCCAGGCGGCCGGCGTCGCCGCTGACCGGGATCTCGGCGGCCGGGTCGCCGCTCGCGCCCCACGCGAACACCCGGTCGTCGGCCGGCTTCTCGCCGGTGGTGAGGACGACGGCGGGCTCGGCGGAGAGCACCGTCACCGTCTTCGGGTTGTTGTTCAGGCCGCGCCACCAACTGACCTTGCCGTCGGCCGTGTTGAGCGCGACGGCCTGGCCGGCCGGGGTCGAGTCGGCGCACGTGGAGGCGACCATCACGGTCTTGCCGGTGACCCCGCCGGAGAGCGTGCAGAACTTGCCCTGCCCGGTGTACTGCCAGACGTCCTTGCCGTCGGCCGCGTCCCAGGCGATCGCCCGGTCGTCGCCGACGGCCACGATCTTGTCCTCGGTGACGCCGACGTGCGCGGTGTAGGCGCCCTTGGCGTCCGAGAGGGTCTTCGTCCACGCGGTCTTGCCGGTCTTGGTGTCCACCGCCGCTAGCAGCGTGCACGGGCTGTTCGGGTCCGCCTGGACACGGAACAGCACGGCGCCCACGCCGGACGGGTTCACGGTCGGCGACAGCCCGCACGGGACGGCCCCGGCGGCCGGCGGCTCGACCGACCAGCCGGGCTTGCCCGCCGCCAGGTCGTACGCGCGCACGCCGGAGGCGTCGGCCCGGACCACCGCGCCGGCGAGCAGCCAGCTCCCGACCAGCGTGTCGTCCGCCCCGGACTGCGCCGCCGGCTGCGCGGACCACTCCTTGGTGTGGGCGACGGCGAAGCCGGGCTCGCCGCCCCCGCCACCCGATGTGGAGGCGCTGCCACTGTCCTCGACGCCGACCATCAGGCCGGCCGCTATCAGGACGCCCAGGGCCGCGACTCCGGCGCCGGTGCGGACCAGGAGCGTCTTGCGGCTGGGCACGTGCTCGCCGGTCAGCACCGCGTCGGCGGCGGTCCGGGCCCTGTCCGCGAGCGAGGAGCCGCCCTTGGTGCCCTTTCCGCCGCCGTCGCCACCCCGGCGCGAGGCCGACCGGGACGACACGACGGGCTCGGCGGCAGCCGGCGCCCCGGGCTCCCCCGGCGCGGCGGGATCCGGCTCCGGCTCGGCTGACTCGATGTGCACGTAGCCGTCGGCCGAGTACTCCGCGCCCGTCGGCACGTACAGGCTGTCCTCGGCGGACCGCTGCGGGTCGGACGCGGCGTACTCGGCGTACTGCTGCTGCTCGTAGCCGGGGTACTGGTGGTAGGGCTGGTAGGGCTGGTAGGGCTGGTAGGGCTGGTACGGGTCCTGGGCGTAGCCGCCCTGCCCGTACGCGGTCTGCCCCTCCTGACCGTACCCGGCGCCCTGCCCGTACGCCGCCTGACCGTCCCGGGTGTGCCCGTACTCGCCGTACTCGCCGTACCCGGCGCCCTGGCCGTAGTCGCCCGGCCCGTACTCGGCCGGCCCGTAACCGGTGGTCGTCTGCCAGTGCCCCGGCTGGACGTGCTGAGCCTGCTGGCCGTGCTGCTGCTCGGGGTAGCCGCCCTGCCAGTCCTGCTGCTGGGGGTACCACGCCTGCTGCTGGGCGTCTCCGAAGGGCTCCTGCGCCATCCGTTCCGTCCCTCCCGAGCCGCCTGCACTGCGGCAGTCAGCATCTCACGCCCACCGGAGCGCCCCGCTCCGGCCTCCGTCAGGCGGCGGACTCGGCGCTCAGGGCCCCGTCGATCCGGGCGGCGAGGGTGAAGTCCAGGCCGGTGAGCCCGCCCGCGCTGTGGGTGGAGAGGACGAAGCGCAGGGTGCGCCAGCGGATGTCGATGTCGGGGTGGTGGTCCAGCGCCTCGGCCTGTTCGGCGACGGCGTCGACGACGCGGATCGCCGCCGGGAAGTCCGGGGCGTCGGCGGTGCGGACGATGGCCTCGCCCTCCCGGGACCACTGCGGCACGCCGGTCAGGGCCGCCGTGATCTCGTCCTCGGTCAGCCGTGCTCTGCTGCTCATCGAAGCGCTCCAAGCCTGGTCGGATCCGCTGCCGGCGGATCGGCGTGCACTGCGACGAACATACGCCTGCGCCGGGGCCCCGGCCCGGTGCCGCGAGGCCGGGTTCAGCCCAGCAGCAGCTTGGTGACGGCCGCCAGGCCGACCACCACGATGACCGCGCGCAGCGCCGTCGGCGACAGGCGGCGGCCGACCTTGGCGCCGAGCAGGCCGCCCAGCAGCGAACCGACGGCGATGAGCCCGGCAGCCGTCCAGTCGACCTTCGCGGTGAAGAGGAAGAACAGCGCCGCCACACCGTTGACGATCATGGCGAGCGCGTTCTTCACGGCGTTGATGCGCTGGAGGTCCTCCTGGAGGAGCATGCCCATGAGCGCCATCAGCAGGACGCCCTGCGCGGCGCCGAAGTAGCCGCCGTAGATGCCGGTGAGGAACACGCCGCCGAGCAGGACGAGGCTGCCGTCCGGGTCCCCGCCGGGGCGGCGGCGGGCGGCGACGGCCTTGGCCACCCGGGGCTGGATCACCACGAGGACGAGCGCCAGCAGGATGAGCACCGGGACGATCGCGTCGAAGGCGCCGCTCGGCAGGGTGATCAGCAGCACGGCGCCGACCAGGCCGCCGAGCAGGGAGGCGGTGCCGAGGCGCAGCAGGCGGCGGCCCTGGTCGGCCAGTTCGCGGCGGTAGCCGATCACGCCGCTGAGCGAACCGGGCACCAGGCCGAAGGAGTTGGACACGTTGGCGGTGACCGGCGGGATGCCGACGGCGAGCAGGACGGGGAATGTGATCAGGGTGCCGGAGCCGACGATCACGTTGATCATCCCGGCACCGACGCCCGCCACCAGGACGGCTATCGCCTCCCAGAGCGTCACGGGTCACCTCTTCCTTTCGTCCGGGTCCGAAGGGATCATGCCGGACGGTCCGCCGAACCGACCAGCCCCGACCACGATGCGGAACACCTGCCGGACATGCCGAGGGCCCGCCCCGCACCTCGTCGGTGCGACGGCGGGCCCTCCCGCGTCACCGCCTCACGGCGGCCACTGCCCTGGTCTCCGCCTCACGGCGTCGACGCGGCCGGCTCACTCCGGGTCGATCTTGCGGTACTCGCGCGCCGGGTCCACCCGCGGACGGGCCGCGCCCTTGTCGATGTCCACCGGCCGCGGACCGGCCGCCGGGTCGATCGGCACCTGGGTGGCGGCCGGGGCCGCCGGGGCCGGGACGCTGGGGGCCGCGACCGCGCCGCCGTTCGCGCCGCCGTTGCCGGCCAGGCCGGTGAAGGCGCCGCCGAGGCCCTTGAGCGCGTCGCCGACCTCGCTGGGGATGATCCAGAGCTTGTTGGAGTCGCCCTTGGCCAGCTCGGGCAGGGTCTGCAGGTACTGGTAGGCGAGCAGCTTCTGGTCGGCGTCGCCGTCGTGGATCGCCTCGAAGACCGTCCGGATCGCGGCCGCCTCACCGTCGGCGCGCAGCACCGCGGCCTGCGCCTCACCCTCGGCCCTGAGCACGTCCGCCTGCTTCTCACCCTCGGCCTTGAGGATCTGCGCCTGGCGCTGGCCCTCGGCGGTGAGGATCGCGGCGCGCTTGTCACGGTCGGCGCGCATCTGCTTCTCCATCGAGTCCTGGATGGAGGTCGGCGGCTCGATCGCCTTCAGCTCGACGCGGTTGACCCGGATGCCCCACTTGCCGGTCGCCTCGTCCAGGACGCCGCGCAGGCCGGCGTTGATGACCTCGCGGGAGGTCAGGGTGGACTCCAGGTCCATGGAGCCGATGATGTTGCGCAGCGTCGTGACGGTGAGCTGCTCGATCGCCTGGATGTAGCTCGCGACCTCGTACGTCGCCGCGCGGGGGTCGGTGACCTGGTAGTAGATCACCGTGTCGATGTTGACGACCAGGTTGTCCTGGGTGATCACCGGCTGCGGCGGGAACGGCACGACCTGCTCGCGCAGGTCGATGCGGTTGCGCACCCGGTCGATGAACGGGACGACGATGTTCAGGCCGGCGTTGAGGGTCCGGGTGTAGCGGCCGAAGCGCTCCACGATCGCGGCGCTGGCCTGCGGGATGACCTGGATCGTCTTGATCAGCGCGATGAAGGCCACCACGACCAGGACGACCAAAACGATAAGGACGGGTTCCACGGACTCTCCCCTAGACGACCAGGGCGGTCGCGCCCTGGATTTCGACGACGTCGACCTGCTGCCCCGGCTGGTAGACCGAGTCCGGGTGGAGCGCTCGGGCCGACCAGATCTCGCCGTTCAACTTGATCCGTCCGCCCTCCCCGTCGACGGTTTCCGCGACGACCGCGGTGGCGCCCTGGAGCGCCTCGATGCCCATCTTGATGTTCGGGCCCTTCCTGAGCTCCCGGTAGGCGATCGGGCGGACGACCACCAGCAGCGCGACGGAGGACACCACGAAGGTCAGGGTCTGCCAGACCACCCCCGCGCCCAGTCCGGCCACACCGGCCGCTGCCAGCGCGCCGACCGCGAACATGGCGAACTCCGGCATCGCGGTGAGCACCAGCGGTATGCCGAGCCCGACGGCGGCCAGGAGCCACCACATCCAGCTGTCCACGGATCCATCCTAGGGACGAAGGGCCTTCGTGGCGGACAGTTCCCGCAGGTCCAGGGGCGGAAACCGGTCGCGCGTGCGACCGGTTCCCGTGGCGGGCCGGACGGTCGTCGGACGGGGGCTCAGCCCAGCGGCAGGCCCTGGGCCGACCAGCGGTCGCCGTGGCGCTCCAGGGTCAGCGGCAGGCCGAAGCACTTCGACAGGTTACGGGCGGTCAGCTCGGTGTCGATCGGACCGGCGGTGAGCACCTTGCCCTGACGGATCATCAGGACGTGGGTGAAGCCGGGGGCGATCTCCTCGACGTGGTGGGTCACCATCGCCATCGCCGGCGCGAACTCGTCCTGGGCCAGCGCGCCGAGGCGGCGGATGAGGTCCTCGCGCCCGCCGAGGTCCAGGCCGGCGGCCGGCTCGTCGAGCAGCAGCAGCTCGGGGTCGGTCATCAGCGCGCGGGCGATGAGGGTGCGCTTGCGCTCGCCCTCCGACAGCGTGCCGAACTTGCGGTCGGTGAGGTTGGACATGCCGAGGCGGTCCAGCAGCGCGAGCGCGCGGGACTCGTCCGACTGCTCGTAGCTCTCCTGCCAGCTGACCGTCATGCCGTAGGCGGCGGTGAGCACGGTCTGCAGCACCGTCTGCTCGGCGGGGAGCTTGTCGAACATCGCGGCACCGGCCAGGCCGATCCGGGAGCGCAGCTCGAAGACGTCGATCTCACCGAGCTTCTCGCCGAGCACCGAGACCTTGCCCGCGGTCGGGAACAGGTACGAGGAGGCGATCTGCAGCAGCGTCGTCTTGCCGGCGCCGTTCGGGCCCAGGATGACCCAGCGCTCACCCTCGGAGATGGACCACGAGACCTGGTCGACCAGCGCGCGCCCCTCCCGGACCACGGATACGTCCACCAGCTCCAGCACGTCGCTCATGCCTACGCCTTCCCCAATACAGAATCTTCGGCCGTCGGTGCGGGCGGCGAGCCTACTCCGGCGGCCGGTGGGCACGGGGTCGGTGCGCCGCACGCGCATGGGCAAACCTACGCCACGCGGATGACCGCCGATTCCGTAGGCTGGCCGGATGCTCGCGACTCCTGCCGACAATCCGTACGAAGAGCCCCGTTCGGGGCGGCTGACCGCCTGGGGCAACGCCCTGCTCGCCGGGCTCGTCCCGCCGGACAACGCCGCCGCGGCCGTCCTCGGCGACGACGAGGGCCACCGGGTGACCGGCCTGCCCGGGGACGAGCCGGGCGAGCAGCACGGGCTCACGTGGGCGCTCGGCCGGCTGCGGGTACTCGGCGTGCAGGGCCTGCGGCTGGCACTCCCCTCGGCCGGGCACCCGCTCGGGCTGACCGGCCCGGCGGCGTTCAACGACCGGGCCATGGGCGCGGGCGAGGCCGTCCTGGCGGTCGGCGCACCGCTCGGGCTGGTGCCCGAGGTCGAGGTCTTCGGCCCGGCCGGGGACCGCTCGGCGACGGTGCTGTGGCGCTGCTCGACGGTCAACGACGGCCCGCCGGCCGACGTGCCGTCCCTGCACGAGGCCGAGCGCGAGCTCGCCGACGGGCTGCGTGAGGCGACCGCCCTGCTCACCCGCCTCGACGTGGCCGGTGCCGGTCCGGAGGCGCTGCGGGCCCTGGACGCCTACCGCCGCCGCGGCCACGCCGAGCTGCTCGCGCCCGGCTATCCGGCCCGCGCCGTGCGCGTGCTGGAGTCCGCCCGCCAGGTGTCCGCGCTCCTGACGATCGCCTCCGGGGGCCACGGCGCCGCCGTCAGCGCCTCGGAGATGGCCGCCCGCCAGTCCGTCCTCGACCCGCTGCGCCGCACCGCCCGCCGCGCCCAGGTGGCCGCCTACAACGCCCTCGTGGACGAGCGCCAGGACAGCTGAGCCCCACGGCACCGCACCCGCGCGGGAGATCCGGACGGACCGGTTTCCCGCGCGGCGCGGGCCGGGGCGACGAAGACATGGCCGGAAAGCAGCCATGCCCGGGCCCCGCGCCCGCGCCACCGAGCGCGAGCCCCGCGCCAACGCCGCCCGGCCCACCGCGCAGCACCCGGCGCCCAACCCACCGCCCGATCGCCGGGCCACCACGCGGCGGGCAGCGTGCCCCGCGCCGACGCCGCCCGCCTGCCGCCACGCACGGAAGTCGCCGACCGCCCGGCCCACCGCGCAGCACTCGCCGGAACGCCCGCCCGCCGCCCTACCGCCAGGGATCGGCCGCCGCCAGTGCCATCACCTCCGCCCGGTCGTACCGCCCGTCCCGGGCCCGGGTCAGCCCGCCCTTCGCCACGGCGGCCTCCAACCGCGCGGCCGACCAGCCCAGTTCCTCGGCCGCCTCCGCCGCCGACAGACTCTCCGCCATCCGCTGCCGCAGCAGCTCGGCGGCGGCCTCCGCCTCGGCCTCGGCGCGGCGCAGCCGCTCGGTGACCGCCTCCTCCACGGCGGCCTCCGGCACCGCCGCCAACGCCTCGCGGCTGTAAGTGGGGTGGCCGCGGAACTCGCCGGAGGCCCGGAGCGCCCCGGCCTCGGCGAGCCGGCGGATGTCGTCCGCCGTCACCGGGAGGCCGGTGGTGTGTCCCAGGGCGACGGCGGCCTTGCCGGCGCCCACCCGGGGGACGGCGCCCAGCGCGGCCGTGAGCTCGGCGGTGCGGGCCCGCAGCTCGGCCTCCGCCGCGGCCGACCAGGCCCGACCGTCGACGTCCGGTTCGGGGATCAGCCCGCGCTCCCGCGCCTGGTCGAACTGCCAGCGCACCAGCCCGAGCCGCCGGCGCAGGACCTCGGGGCCGTAGGCATCGCGCTCGCGGGCCGTCTCCTGCGCCAGTTTCGCGGCCCGCTCCGCGACGTCCGCCGCCAGCGCGGCGGCGATGTCGGCGCGGCGTTCGAGCAGGGGCTCCACGGCCGCCAGGGACCACCGCCGGTCCTCGACGTCCGGCGGCGGCACCAGGCCGAGGTGCTTGGCCCGCTGGAACAGGCGGTACGTCAGCTCCAGTTCGTTGGCGAGCACGACCGACCCGTACTCGCTGCGCGGCGCGTCCATCAGGTCCTCCCCCGGGTTCGATGTCGGCGCTCAGCCTGGCACACCGCCCTGACGCCCCGTCACGCCCTTTCCGCCCGTCCCCTGCCGAACGGCACACGCCGAGCCCGCGTCTGACGCCCCTTGCCCCGGATTACCTCCCGCCCGGCACAGCGCGACGGCACCCCTCGCGCGCCCCGGCCGCACGCCCCGCCGACGCGCTACGCCTCCCGGCCCTCCCCGTGCCGGACGGCCCAGAGCGCGGCCTGGGTGCGGTCGGCGAGGTCCAGCTTCATCAGGATGTTCGACACGTGCGTCTTCACGGTCTTCTCCGACAGGTGCAGGCTGCGCGCGATCTCCCGGTTGGAGCGCCCGTCCGCGATGTGCCCCAGCACCTCCCGCTCGCGCTCGGTGAGCGTCCCGCCCCGGCCCTGCGGGACGCGCGGGCCGTCGTCGGAGAGGAGCGCCTCGGCGAGTTCGGGCTGGAGCAGGACGTGGCCGGCGTGGACCGAGCGGATGGCTCCGGCGAGCGCCTCCGGGTCGACGTCCTTGTACACGTACCCGGCGGCGCCGGCCCGCAGCGCCGGGACCATCGTGCGGTGCTCGGTGAAGCTGGTGACGATCAGGATCCGGGCCCGGCTGCCCTCGCCCTTGAGCGTGCGCAGCGCCTCGATCCCGTCGACGCCGGGCATCTTGAGGTCCATCAGGACGACGTCCGGGTCGAGCTCGCGGGCCCGTTCGACGCCCTCGGCGCCGTCGGCGGCCTCGCCGACCACCTCGATGTCGTCCTGCACCTCCAGGAAGGTGCGCAGGCCGCGCCGCACGACCTGGTGGTCGTCGACGAGCAGGACGCGGATCGGTGGCGTGGTGTCAGGCACCGGGGACCTCCATCTCGACGAGCGTGCCCCGGCCGGGGGCGGATTCCAGGGTGAGCCGGCCGCCGACGGCGGCGGCGCGGTCGTGCATCGACGCCAGCCCGAGGTGCTTGCCGGCCCGGCGGACGGACTCCGGGTCGAACCCCTTCCCGTCGTCCCGCACCTGGAGGACGGCCCCGCGCTCGGGCGTGCCGAGCAGGGAGACGGTGACGCACCGCGCGCCGGAGTGGCGCAGCGCGTTGTGCAGCGCCTCCTGGGCGACCCGCAGCAGCGCGGCCTCCTGGGCGGGCGGCAGGGCGCGGACGCCGTCGGCGGCGAAGGCGACGTCGGCGGTGTGGGCGCGGTCGAGCACCTGGACCTGGGAGGCGAGGGTGGCGCTGAGCCCGTCCTCCTCCAGGGCGGCGGGGCGCAGTTCGACGACGACGGCGCGGAGTTCGTCGGCGGCCTCGGCGGCGAGCCGGGCGACCTCGGCGAGTTCGGCGCGGGCCCGGACCGGGTCGCGGTCGACGAGCTTGGCGGCCGCCTTGGCGGTGAGCCGCAGCGAGAAGAGCTTCTGCGAGACGGCGTCGTGCAGGTCGTGGGCGATGCGGGCGCGCTCGCCGGCCAGGGTCAGTTCCCGGCTGCGCTCGTAGAGACGGGCGTTGGAGAGGGCGAGGGCGGCGTGGGCGGCGAGTATCCGCAGCAGTTCCTCGTCGTGGTCGGTGAAGAGGCCGCCGCCGCGCTTGTTGGCGAGGAAGATGACGCCCGTGACCTGCGGTTCGTCCTCGGCGGCGTCGGTGTCGAGGACGGGCATGCCGAGGAAGGCGTCCATCTCGGGGTGCGCGGCGGGCCAGCCGCCGAACGCGGGGGCCTCGCGGACGTCGGCGAGCCGGGTGGGCCCGGTCTCGTGGAGCATCTTGGCGAGCACGCCGTGCTGCCGCGGCAGCGGGCCGATGGCGTGCCACTGCTCGTCGGTGATGCCGTCGACGACGAACTGGGCGAAGCCGCCGTGGTCGTCGGGGACGCCGAGGGCCGCGTACTCGGCGCCGAGGAGTTCCCGGGCGGAGGCGGTGATGCGGCGCAGCACCTCGCGGACCTCCAGGTGCCGGCTCATCGCGAGCAGCGCCCGGCTCACCGCCTCGATGCCGGCCAGGCAGGGGTCGCAGGCGGGCGGCCGGTCATGATGGGAGTGACCGACCGGTATCCGGCCGTCGGTGAGGGGACCGGCCGCCGGGCGGTGGTCACTGGGCGCGCTGGACATACCGCCAACCTACCGCCGCGCCCCGGGCCCCCGCGTCCGTCCGCAGCCGCCCCGGTCGCAGGTCCGGGGACCTAGGC
Source organism: Kitasatospora sp. NPDC048722 (assembly GCF_040650235.1). NCBI lineage: Bacteria > Bacillati > Actinomycetota > Actinomycetes > Kitasatosporales > Streptomycetaceae > Kitasatospora > Kitasatospora sp. NPDC048722. Next base: position 183,324 of record NZ_JBEZGX010000006.1, on the reverse strand, counting down.
CGATGGGCCCGGAGCGCGGGGACCGCAGCGCGAAGGCCTGAGCTCAAGGACCGGAACGGAAGGAGGGGCGGCCCTCCCGGTCGGGAGAACCGCCCCTCTGGCGTACCGGCGGGGGCCTCAGCCCTTCTGCATGACCTCGGGCTCGTGCCGGCGCTGGAGGCGCGTCACGATGATGCCGATGACGACGGAGATGGCGACCAGCACACCGGCGTCGATCGACCACTGGGCGACGGAGTGCGTCCACAGCGGGTCGTAGTCCGGGTTCTGGAAGTCCTTGTTCCAGGGGCCCATCAGGTGCGACAGGTCGAGCGTGGTGGACACGATGCCGGTGCCCCAGCGGGCCGGCATCAGCCAGGCGACCTGCTCCAGGCCGGGCTTGCCGAAGATCTGGAAGAGGCAGCCGGTGAAGACGACCTGGACGATGGCGAACATGACCAGCAGCGGCATGGTCTTCTCGGCGGTCTTGACCAGCGCGGAGATCATCAGGCCGAACATCATCGCGGCGAAGCTCAGCAGGATCATCCCGATCGTCATCTCGACGAGCGGGGTGTTCGCGACGATCAGACCGTGCGCGGGCAGCTTGCGCGGCAGGAAGCCGACGGCGGAGATGATCGCGCCCTGGATCACGCTGAAGATGCCCAGCACGATGATCTTGGACATCATGTACGCCGACCGGGACAGGCCGGTGGCCCGTTCCCGTTCGTAGATCGCCCGTTCCTTGATCAGCTCACGGACCGAGTTGGCCGCGCCGGAGAAGCAGGCGCCGATCGCGAGGATCAGCAGGATCGTCGCGGCCCCGTTGTTGAGGTGGAGCTGCGTCTTGGGGTTCGGCGCGAGCCCCGGTTCGTTGGGGATCAGCACGCTGACCGCGCCGATGACGGCGGGCAGCAGCACCGACAGCGCGAGGAAGCCGCGGTCCGAGGCGAGCACCGACATGTAGCGGCGCATCAGCGTCCACAGCTGCGAGCCCCAGCTCTGCGGCTTGGGCGGCTTGATGGCCTCCTGCGCGACCTGGACGTGCTGCACCTCGCCCGCCTCGACGGTCGGCGCGGAGTACTGCTGGTAGTGCACCGAACCGCGGTAGCGGCCGGCCCAGTCGTGGTCCGGGTAGTTCTCGAAGGCCTGGAAGACGTCCGCCCAGGTCTCGTAGCCGAAGAAGTGCAGCGCCTCGTCCGGCGGGCCGAAGTAGGCCACCGAACCGCCCGGCGCCATGACCAGCAGCCGGTCGCAGAGCGCCAGTTCGGCCACCGAGTGGGTGACGACGAGGATCGTGCGGCCGTCGTCGGCCAGGCCGCGCAGCATCTGCATGACCTCGCGGTCCATGCCCGGGTCGAGGCCCGAGGTGGGCTCGTCCAGGAAGATCAGCGACGGCTTGGTGAGCAGCTCCAGGGCGACCGAGACGCGCTTCTGCTGGCCGCCGGAGAGCGCGGTGATCTTGTTGTCGGCGCGCTTGTCCAGGCGCAGCTCGTACAGCACCTCGTCGATCCGGGCCTCGCGCTCGCGGGCCTCGGTGTCGCCGGGGAAGCGCAGCTGGGCCGCGTACTTGAGGCCCTTGCGGACGGTCAGCTCGCGGTGCAGGATCTCCGACTGCGGCACCAGGCCGATGCGGGAGCGGAGTTCGGCGAACTGCTTGTAGAGGTTGCGGCCGTCGTACAGCACCTCGCCGCGGTCGGCCGGGCGGTAGCCGGTGAGGGCGCGCAGCAGGGTCGACTTGCCGGAGCCGGACGGGCCGATGACGGCGACCAGGGACTTCTCCGGGACGCCGAAGCTGACGTCGTTGAGCAGGATCTTCTTCGCGCCCTTGTGCTCGACCTCGACGGTCAGGTGGCGGGCGGAGAAGGAGACCGCGCCGGTGTCGACGAACTCCTGCAGCTGGTCGCCGACCAGCACGAAGCTGGAGTGGCCGACGGTCAGCCGGTCCTGCGGGCCCATCAGCTGGCGCTGCACCTGCTGGCCGTTGAGGAAGATGCCGTTGTGGCTGCCGAGGTCGACGATCTCGTAGCGGCCGTCGGGCAGTTGACGCAGCTCGGCGTGGTGGCGGGAGACCTGGAGGTCGGAGACGACGATGTCGTTGTCGAGCGCGCGGCCGATCCGGACGGTGCGCATCGCCGACGTCAGGTTGCGGATCATCGTCGGCTGCGGGCCGCCACCGCCGCCGTGCGGCGGCTGGGGCGTGAAGCCCTGCTGCTGGGCGGGGAAGCCCTGCTGCTGCGGGAACGGCGGCTGCGCGGCCTGCTGCTGCGGCAGGCCGCCCTGCTGCGCGGCCCACGGCTCGGACTGCTGCTGGTACGGATCCTGGGCCTGCTGCCCCCACGCCTGCTGCTGGGCGGGCTGCTGCTGCGGCGCCGGCGCGTTGCTGCGGCTGGTGGCGGCCTCGTGCCAGGCGGGCGCCTGCGGGGCGGCGGACTGGACGGGTGCCGAGAAGGAGAGGCGCGGGCCGTTCTCCGGGTTGCCGAGGTTGACGACGGCGCCCGGGAAAAGCTGGGCCTGCTGGGTCCGGGCACCGGCGACGTACGTGCCGTTGGTGCTGCCGTGGTCGTCCAACTGCCAGCCGGTCCCGTTGAAGGACATGGTCCCGTGGTGCCAGGAGACCCGCGCGTCGTCGAACGGGAAGTCCGACTGCGGGTTGCGCCCGATGGTGTAGGACCGCCCCGGCTCCAGAGTCCGCTGCTGTCCGTTGATCTCAATGACGAGTTGCGGCACTGCTCGCCTGCCCCGCTCTCTCGGTCCCCCGATTGTGTCCCCCGGCCGGGGGTGCGTACTTCCTGTAACTGACGGGGGAATCATTCCAGCCGACGGACCGCTGACGAAAGTCACCCCTGGGGACTGTGACCAGGCGGCAACGATTCGCGGACGGCGCGGTGTCCCGGGCTTCGCCGCACCCCCACGCCACCTCCCCGTCACCTGCACGTCGTCCGGTTCCCGGACACACGCTCCGGGCACCCCCGATCCGTGCGTCCGGGGGGTGGACGGGTGTCCTGCGGGCCCTTCCCGCCCGGTAGCGTGGGACCCACCATGAACGCATCGCCCTTGGCCGCTGAGCCTTCCCCCGCCTCGCAGCCCCGGACCGAGGACGAGCGCACCCTGCTCGTCAAGGTGTTCGGCAAGGACCGCCCCGGCATCACGGCCGGCCTCTTCGCCACCCTGGCCGGCTTCGGCGTCGACGTGATCGACATCGAGCAGGTCGTCACGCGTGGCCGGATCACGCTGTGCGCCCTGGTCACCCCGCCCACCGCGCCCGGTGCCGAGGGCGGCCTGCGGGCCACCGTGCACCGCTGGTCGGAGGAGCAGAAGCTCCAGGCCGAGATCATCTCCGGCATCGGCGACAACCGGCCGCGCCGCGAGGGCCGGTCGCACGTGACGGTGCTGGGCCACCCGCTGACCGCCGCCGCGGTCTCGGCGCTCACCTCCCGGATCACCGCGGCCGGCGGCAACATCGACCGCGTCTTCCGCCTCGCCAAGTACCCGGTGACGGCGGTCGAGCTGGCCGTGTCCGGTGTCGCCACCGACGAGCTGCGCGGCGAGCTGGCCCAGGAGGCGGCGGCCCAGCGGGTCGACGTCGCCGTGGTCGCGGCCGGCCTGGAGCGCCGCGCCAAGCGCCTGGTGGTGATGGACGTCGACTCCACGCTCATCCAGGACGAGGTCATCGAGCTGTTCGCGGCACACGCGGGCTGCGAGGAGGAGGTCGCCGCGGTGACGGCGGCGGCGATGCGCGGGGAGCTGGACTTCGCCGAGTCGCTGCGCGCCCGGGTGGCGCTGCTGGCCGGGCTGGACGCCTCGGTGACGGAGAAGGTGCGCGCGGAGGTCCGGTTCACGCCCGGGGCGCGAACCCTGATCCGCACGCTGCAGCGCCTGGGCTTCCAGGTGGCGGTCGTGTCCGGTGGGTTCACGCAGGTCACCGACCACCTGGTGGAGCAGCTGGGGCTGGACTTCGCGGCTGCCAACACCCTGGAGGTGGAGGACGGGAAGTTCACCGGCCGGGTGGTCGGCGAGATCGTGGACCGCGCGGGCAAGGCCCGCTGGCTGGCCCGGTTCGCCGAGCAGGCCAAGGTGCCGCTGGAGCAGACGGTCGCGATCGGCGACGGCGCCAACGACCTCGACATGCTGAACGCGGCCGGCCTCGGGGTGGCGTTCAACGCCAAGCCGGTGGTGCGCGAGGCCGCCGACACCGCGGTGAACGTGCCGTTCCTGGACACCGTGCTGTACCTGCTCGGCATCACCCGTGAGGAGGTCGAGGCGGCCGACACCGTCGACGGCGGCCCGGCCGAGTAGTCCCCCGAAGGCCCGCACCGGCGGCCGGACACGAAGGTGAGGGGCGCGCGGACCGAGTCCGCGCGCCCCTCACCTTCGCTCACGTCGGAGGGGACGTCCGGGTGTCAGTCCTGCGGCGTGTGGTAGGAGACCAGCTCGGCCACGCCCGGCTCGACGTTCTTCCAGGATCCGCCGAAGCTGAGCACCGCGATCGCCGCCGTGGGGAAGCCGCCGAGCCGCAGCCGGTCCAGCGCGTCGGGGTCGCCCGCGTCGCCGGCCAGCACCTGGGTCAGGCCCAGCACGCCCGGGTTGTGCCCGACCAGCACCACGTCCGCGTACTCCTCCGGGGTCTCCTGGAGGACGGCGATGATCTCACCCGGGCTGGCCTCGTAGATCCGCTCCTCGTACACGGTCCTGCGGGTCCGCTTGGGCAGCTCGTGCGCCGCCAGCTTCCACGTCTCGCGGGTGCGCAGGGCGGTGGAGCAGAGCACGAAGTCGGGGTTGATCCCGGAGTCGGCCAGCCAGCGGCCGGCGTCCGGGGCCTGGTTGCGGCCCCGGTCGGCCAGCGGCCGCTCGTGGTCGTCGACGCCGTTGGGCCAGTCGGCCTTGGCGTGGCGGAGAACGATGATCCTGCGGGGCGTGTCGGCGCTCATACCCAGCAAGCTTGGCAGAAAAGCCGTCCGGGGGCGCGATGCTCCCGGTTGCCGCCACTCGCAGGGGTGGCGGGTGCCATCCTGCGCCGTTCACCGGGAGTTCCCGCCGGACGGCCGGGTCGTGGGGGCGGGTCGTGGCCCGGGCTCCGGCCCGGGTCAGCCCATGCCGGCGGCGACCGTGGCGATGATCGCCACGAGCACCACGATGCCGGCAACCGCCAGGGCGATGCGGCCGAGCTGCTTGCGGCCGTCGGTCGGGTTCGGTTCGAGAACGGGCATGTCCGGAATTCTCCCACCCCGGACGCGCCCGACGGCCGCCGCCCCCTCGCCCTTGGCCGGTCCTTGACCTTCGCCGGCCCGGCTTCGCCGCACAGGGCCGACCGGGCGACGAACCGGGGAGGGCGGGACGGACCCTAGGCCCCGGCCGGCACCTTCGGCGCCACGGCCTCGTCCTCGATGTACCGGGCCATCGCGGCCCGCAGGCCGAACAGCATCTGCGGTACCAGCAGCAGCGCGAGGAAGCCGAGCGGCCAGTACCACTGGCCCGTCACCTGGTAGATCCGGCCGATCAGGATCGGGCCCGGGATGGAGATCAGGTAGCCGACGCCCTGGGCGAAGGCGGACAGCTGGGCGACGCCGCCCGCGGTCCGGGCGCGCAGCCCGATCATCGTCAGCACCAGCGGGAACGCGCAGTTGGACAGGCCCACCAGGACGGCCCACACCCACGGCAGCGCGGCCGGGGCGAGCGCGAGCCCGGCGTACCCGGCGATGCCGCAGGAGGCCAGCACCACGACGAACAGCCGCTGGTCGCCGCGCCGGGCGGCCAGGTTGGGCAGGACGAAGGAGACCGGCACGCCGATCACCATGGTCACCGCGAGCAGCACGCCCGAGGTGCCCTTGTCCACGCCGGCGTCCTGGAAGATCTTCGGCAGCCAGCCCATGACCACGTAGGCGCCGGTGGCCTGGAGGCCGAAGAAGCAGGCCATCGCCCAGGCCGTCCGGCTGCGGGTGATCGGCAGCTTGTCGGCGGCGGGCCCGCCCGCCTTCTCGCCGCGCTCCCGCTTGGCCACGGCGACTACGGTCCAGAGCACCAGCGCCACGGCGCCGAGGACGGCCCAGACCCCGAGGCCGTAGCGCCAGTCGCCGCCGAGGGCGCTGGTCAGCGGCACGGTGACGGCGGCGGCCAGGGAGGTGCCGGCCGACAGCGACATGGAGTACAAGCCGATCATCGGACCGACCTTGGCCGGGAAGTAGCGCTTGATCACCACCGGGATCAGCACGTTGGAGACCGCGACACCGGCCAGCGCGAGCGCGGTGAGCAGCAGGAACACCGCGGTGCCGCCGGCGAAGGAGCGGGCCAGCACGCCCGCGGTGATCGCGCCCATGCCGGCGGTGATCACCGCGATCGGGCCGATCCGGCGGGCCATCGTGGGCGCGGCGAAGCCGAACAGTCCGAAGCACAGCGACGGCACGGCGGTGAGCAGTCCGGCGACCGTGGGGTTCATCCCGAGGTCGGAGCGGACCTGGTCGAGCAGCGGCCCGAGGCTGGTGACCACGGGACGGAGGTTGAAGGCGGCGGCGGCGATCGCGACGGCGAACAGTCCGACGACGAGGGGGCTGGGGGTGGCGGTGGGCCGCTCGGTCTGCGGCCGCACCTCGGTTCGTGGGGTGGTGGTGGTGTCTGCTGCGGGAGGCATGGGCACCATCATAGAATGATGGGATGAATTGACGCACCACGGAATTGGCATGATGTGCCGACCGTTCATCCACCGGCCCGCCGGAGTCCACCGGGCCCCGTCCACCGCCCCGAAGCCGCTAGGAGTCCCCCGTGGCGCTGTCCTCGCCGAGGCGCACCCCGCTGTCCGACCAGGTGATCGCGCAGCTGCGCGCCCAGATCACCTCCGGCGAGTGGCCCGTCGGCTCGCGCATCCCGACCGAGGCCGCCCTGGTCGAACAGCTCGGTGTCGCGCGCAACACCGTCCGCGAGGCCGTCCGCGCCCTCGCCCACAACGGGCTGCTCGACATCCGCCAGGGCTCCGGCACCTACGTCCTCGCCACCAGCGAGCTCGCCGGCGTCATGCACCGCCGCTTCGCCGACGCCGACCAGGCGCAGGTCGCCGAGCTGCGCTCGGCCCTGGAGACCTCCGCCGCGGGCCTGGCGGCCGTCCGCCGCACCCCGCGCGACCTCGGCCTCCTGGACGCCGCGCTGGCCCGTCGCGAGGCCGCCTGGCACTCCGGCGACGCCGAGGACTTCGTCCAGGCCGACGCCGCCTTCCACCAGGCCGTCGTCGCCGCCGCCCACAACGACGTGCTGGCCGCCGTGTACGCCGACCTCGGCGAGGTGACCCGCGCCCACCTGCGGCACGACGTCGGCCCCGAGCTGATCGCCGAGCGCTACATCGGCCACGACACGATCCTCGACGCGATCCGGGCCGGCGACGCCCAGCGCGCCTCCGTCGAGGCCGGCCGCGCGATCGGGGCCTGCGGCACCGCCGACGCCTGACCCGCACGCCACCGGGACGGCCCGAGAACGCCGCTGCCCGGCACCCCCGCGAAGGGGTGCCGGGCAGCGGCGTCGGTGGAGCGGGCGCCTCAGGCGCCGATGGCGTGCAGACCGCCGTCGACGTGGACGATCTCGCCCGTGGTCTTCGGGAACCAGTCCGACAGCAGCGCGACGACGCCGCGGCCGGCCGGCTCCGGGTCGCTCAGGTCCCACTTCAGCGGGGAGCGCTGGTTCCAGGTGTCGGCCAGCTCGCCGAAGCCCGGGATGGACTTGGCGGCCATCGAGCCGATCGGGCCCGCCGAGATCAGGTTGCAGCGGATGTCCCGCGCGCCCAGGTAACGGGCCAGGTAGCGGTTGGTCGACTCCAGGGCGGCCTTGGCCGGACCCATCCAGTCGTACTGCGGCCACGCGTACTGCGCGTCGAAGGTCAGGCCGACGACCGAGCCGCCGTCCTGCATCAGCGGCAGCAGCGCCATGGTGAGCGACTTCAGCGAGTACGCCGAGACGTGCATCGCGGTGGCCACGGACTCCCACGGGGTGTCCAGGAAGTTGCCGCCCAGGGCGTCCTGCGGGGCGAAGCCGATCGAGTGGACGATGCCGTCCAGGGTCGGCAGGGTCTCGCGGACCTGGTCGGCGATGCCGGCCAGCTGCTCCGGGCTGGAGACGTCCAGCTCCAGGACCTTGACCGGCTTCGGCAGCTTCTTGGCGATGCGCTCGGTCAGGCTCGGGCGGGGGAAGGCGGTGAGGATGATCTCCGCGCCCTGCTCCTGGGCGAGCTTCGCGGTGTGGAAGGCGATGGACGACTCCATCAGCACACCGGTGATCAGGATCCGCTTGCCCTCGAGGATTCCACTCATGATCAGTGACCCATGCCCAATCCGCCGTCGACGGGAATGACGGCTCCGGTGATGTACGCGGCCTCGTCCGAACCGAGGAACCGCACGGTGGACGCGACCTCGGCGGGCGCCGCGTAGCGGCCCAGCGGCACGCCCGAGACGATCTCCGCGCGGCGCTCGTCGCTGAGCACGGCGGTCATGTCGGTGTCGACGAAGCCGGGGGCGACCACGTTGACGGTGATGTTGCGGGCGCCGAGCTCGCGCGCCAGCGACCGGGCGAAGCCGACCAGGCCGGCCTTGGACGCGGCGTAGTTGGCCTGGCCCGGCGAGCCGGAGAGGCCGACCACGGACGAGATCAGGATCACGCGGCCCTTGCGCGCCCGCATCATCAGCTTGGAGGCGCGCTTGACCACCCGGAACGCTCCGGTGAGGTTGGTGTCGAGGACGGACGTGAAGTCCTCCTCGGACATGCGCAGCAGCAGGGTGTCGTTGGTGATGCCCGCGTTGGCGACCAGCACCTCGACGCCGCCGTGCTTCTGCTCGATCTCGGTGAAGGCGGCGTCCACCTGCGCGGCGTCGGTGATGTCGCAGCGCACCGCGAGGACGTCGTACTTCTCCAGGGCCTCGGGCACCTCGCCCGAGCGGCTGGTGATGGCGACCTTGTCGCCCGCCTCGGCGAAGGCCAGGGCGATCGCGAGGCCGATGCCCCGGTTTCCTCCGGTGACGAGAACCGAGCGGCTCAACGATCCACCTCTCTCCGTAAGGGGGTGCGCGTACGGCTGGATGCGCACGCAGTGTGACCGTATCCGGCGCCCGGCGTCGTCGGCGAATCGGTCTCCCACAGCGCCTCACCGAAGGAACTGTGGCAATCCGACAATCCGCGCCCGACCTGCCCGGGAGCCCCTGCGCGGGCCGGCCGGGCACGCGGACGGGAACACCCGGGCCGGTGCGCCCGTTGCCACCCGTTGTACGGGACGACCCGGGCCGGCCGTACCCTCTCCCCGAAACAGTCCCGGCGAGGAACGAAGAGGCAGGGCGCATGACCAAGGCACAGCCCGGGAGCACCCACCGACGCGGACGGCTGCTGGCCCTCACCGCCCTGGCCGCGGTCGCGGGCGCCGCCGCCTGGTCGCTGCGCGACCTCCCGGCCGCGTTCGGGCGCCGCCCGGACGGCGAGCGCGAGGAGCGGGTGCGCGACTCCCCGCAGTACCGCGACGGCGTCTTCCACAACGCGCCGTCCACCCTCGCCCGCGCGGCGTCCGCCCCCAGCATCGACGGCGACACCGTCCGCCGCATGATCTTCCAGCGCGAGCACCGCGTCCCGGCGCACCCGGTGCCGCTCGTGCGCGCCGCCGACGGCCCGCGTCCGGCCGCCGAGGGCGTGGAGATCACCTGGTACGGGCACGCCTCCGCGCTCGTGGAGATCGAGGGCTCGCGCGTCCTGCTCGACCCGATCTGGAGCGACCGCTGCTCGCCCTCCGCGCACGTCGGCCCCAAGCGACTGCACCCCGTGCCGGTCGCGCTGGAGGAACTCCCCCAGGTCGACGCCGTGCTCATCTCGCACGACCACTACGACCACCTCGACATGGCAACGGTCAAGCGCCTGGTGCACACCCAGTCCGCGCCGTTCGCGGTGCCGCTCGGCATCGGCGGCCACCTGCGCCGGTGGGGCGTTCCCGAGCACCGGATCATCGAGCTGGACTGGGACGAGACCTGCACGCTCGGCGAGCTCGCGCTCACCCTCACCTCCGCGCACCACTTCTCCGGCCGCGGCCTGACCCGCAACACCACCCTGTGGGGCTCCTGGGTGATCGCCGGCCCCACCCGCAAGGTCTTCTACACCGGCGACTCCGGCTACTTCGAGGGCTACGCCCGGATCGGCGAGCAGCACGGCCCGTTCGACGCCGCCCTCGTCCAGATCGGGGCCTACGACGCGGCCTGGGCGGACATCCACATGACGCCCGAGGACGCCGTCCTCGCCCACCGGGACCTGGACGCCGGCCTGCTGGTGCCCGTCCACTGGTGCACCTTCAACCTCGGGCTGCACCCGTGGGCCGAACCGGTCGAGCGGCTCCTGAAGGAGGCCAAGGCGCAGGCCGTCCCGCTCGCCGTGCCGCGCCCCGGCGAGCGCGTCGACGTCGACAACCCGCCCGAGCTGGACGGTTGGTGGGAGACCGTCGCCTGACGCCCCGCCGGGCCGCCGGGGCGGCACCGGGCAAATGCGCTGGCCGAAAGTGCGTGGACGGGCAATGATGCGGTGCGGGCGCCCCTGTGCGGCGCCGCACCGCCACCCCCGCGACCAGGGAGCTCGCTTGCCTCCGATCCCTCCGGCCGACAGCGCCGGCGCCCCCCACGGGCGCGCCGTCGACCCGCTGTTCCTCGCCTTCCCGCTGCGCGCCCTCGCCGACGCCGCGCTCACCCGGGCCCGTGAACTCGGCGCCGAGCACGCCGACTTCCGCCTGGAACGGGTCCGCAGCGCCTCCTGGCGGCTGCGCGACGCCCGCCCGGCCGGCACCTCCGACAGCGTGCAGCTCGGCTTCGCCGTCCGCGTGCTGCTGGACGGCGCCTGGGGCTTCGCCGCCGGAGTGGACCTCACCGCCGACGCGGCGGCGCGGGTCGCCGGGCAGGCCGTCGCGGTGGCCCGGCTGTCCGGCGGGATCAGCCGCGCCGCCGGCTCCGCCGAGCGGGTCGAGCTCGCACCGGAGCCGGTCCACCGGGACGTCACCTGGGTGTCCTCGTACGAGGTCAACCCCTTCGACGTACCGGACGCCGAGAAGACCGCCCTGCTCGCCGGGTGGAGCTCGCGGCTGCTGGCCGCCGAGGGCGTCTCGCACGTCCAGGCGAGCCTGCTGACCGTCCAGGAGAACAAGTTCTACGCGGACACCGCCGGCACCGTCACCACCCAGCAGCGCATCCGCGTGCACCCGACGCTGGAGGCCACCTCGGTGGACGAGCGCACGGGCGCCTTCGACTCGATGCGCACCCTGGCCCCGCCGGTCGGCCGTGGCTTCGAGTACCTGCACGGCACCGGCTGGGACTGGGACGCCGAACTCGCCGAACTGCCCGTCCTGCTGGCCGAGAAGATGAAGGCCCCGAGCGTCGAGGCGGGCCGCTACGACCTCGTCGTCGACCCGTCCAACCTCTGGCTGACCATCCACGAGTCGATCGGCCACGCCACCGAGCTGGACCGCGCCCTCGGCTACGAGGCCGCCTACGCCGGCACCTCCTTCGCCACCTTCGACAAGCTCGGCTCGCTCAAGTACGGCTCCGAGCTGATGCACGTCACCGGCGACCGCACCGCCGAGCACGGCCTGTCGACCATCGGCTACGACGACGAGGGCGTCGCCACCCAGTCCTGGGACCTCGTCAAGGACGGCGTCCTGGTCGGGTACCAGCTCGACCGCGGCATGGCGAAGCTGAAGGGCTTCGAGCGCTCCAACGGCTGCGCCTTCGCGGACTCCCCCGCGCACGTCCCGGTACAGCGGATGGCCAACGTCTCGCTGCGGCCCGCCGCCGACGGCCCGGACACCGAGGGCCTGTTCGCGGGCGTCGAGAACGGCCTCTACATCGTCGGGGACCGCTCCTGGTCCATCGACATGCAGCGCTACAACTTCCAGTTCACCGGGCAGCGCGCCTACGCCATCAGGAACGGCGAACTCGCGGGCCAGGTCAAGGACTTCGCCTACCAGGCGACCACCACCGACTTCTGGGGCTCGATGACGGCCGTCGGCGGCCCGCAGACCTACGTCCTCGGCGGCGCCTTCAACTGCGGCAAGGCGCAGCCCGGTCAGGTCGCGGCGGTCAGCCACGGCTGCCCGTCCGCGCTGTTCCGCAACGTCAACGTGCTCAACACCCAGCAGGAGGCGGGTCACCGATGACCGCGACGCAGCCCCACGAACTCGTCGAGCTCGCACTCGGCCTCTCCCGCGCCGACGGCTGCGTGGTGATCGCCGACGAGGAGTCCACCGCCAACCTCCGCTGGGCCGGCAATGCGCTGACCACCAACGGCGTCACCCGGGGCCGCCGCCTCACCGTGATCGCCACCGTGGCCGGTGCCGAGGGCACCGCCTCCGGCGTGGTCTCGCGCGAGGCCGTCACCGCGGACGAGGTCGAGGGCCTCGTCCGGGCCGCCGAGGAGGCCGCCCGCGCCGCCGGACCGGCCGAGGACGCCCAGCAGCTGGCCACCGGCCTGCCGGCCTCGCCGCACTTCGACCAGCCGCCCGCCGAGACCTCGATCGACGTCTTCGAGGACTTCGGCCCGGCCCTCGGCGAGGCCTTCGCCCGTGCCGCCGCCCAGGGCGAACTGCTCTACGGCTTCGCCCGGCACGAGGTGACCACCAGCTACCTGGGCACCTCCACCGGCCTGCGGCTGCGCCACGACCAGCCGACCGGCATGGTCGAGATCAACGCCAAGACCGCCGACCTGTCCGGCTCGGCCTGGGTCGGCGCCGCCACCCGGGACTTCACCGACGTCGACGTCACCGCCCTGCACGCGGAACTGACCAAGCGCCTGGGCTGGGGCGCCCGCACGGTGGACCTCCCGGCCGGCCGCTACGAGACACTGCTTCCGCCCTCGGCCGTCGCCGACCTCATGGTCTATCTGCACTGGTCCGCCGGCGGCCGGGACGCCCACGAGGGCCGCACGGTCTTCTCCAAGCCGGGCGGGGGCACCCGCGTCGGCGACGAGCTCGCCGCGCTGCCGCTGACGCTGCGCGCCGACCCGCGCGAACCCGGCCTGGAGGCCGCGCCGTTCGTCCTCGCGCACGCCACCGGCGGCGACGTCTCGGTGTTCGACAACGGCCTGCCGATCAGCGCCACCGAGTGGATCCGCGAGGGTGTGCTGACCGACCTGGTCACCTCCCGCCACGCGGCCGGCCTCACCGGCCTGCCGCTGCGCCCGGCCGTCGACAACCTGGTGCTGGAGACGGCCGACCAGGACGCCGCGCCGACGCTGGACGAGATGATCGCCCGCACCGAGCGCGGCCTGCTGCTCACCTGCCTCTGGTACATCCGCGAGGTGGACCCGGCGACGCTGCTGCTCACCGGCCTCACCCGGGACGGCGTCTACCTGGTCGAGAACGGCGAGGTGGTCGGCGCGGTCAACAACTTCCGGTTCAACGAGTCGCCGGTCGACCTGCTCGGCCGGATCACCGAGGTGGGCCGTACCGAGCGGTGCCTGCCGCGCGAGTGGAGCGACTGGTTCACCCGCACCGCGATGCCACCCGTGCGTGTCGCGGACTTCAACATGAGTTCGGTCAGCCAGGCCTCATAGCCACTGACCAACGGGGGGATACGAGAGACATGATGGACGAGAAGCGGCTGGTCAAGACGAGCAGGATGCTGTCGCGCATCCTGCGGCACGAGCCCGGGTGGGTCGGGATCACCCTCGACGAGGCCGGCTGGGTCCGGATCGACCTGCTCCTCGCCGCCCTCGCGGCGAAGGGCAACCGGCTGAGCAGGGCCGATCTGGACCACATCGTGGCGACGAACAACAAGCGCCGGTTCGGCTACTCCCCCGACGGTCTCTCGATCCGCGCCAACCAGGGCCACACGGTGGCGGTCGACCTCGGTCTGGCCGCCGCCGTGCCGCCCCCGGTGCTCTACCACGGCACCGCCGCCCGCCACCTGGCGGCGATCTTCCACGAGGGCCTGCGCCCGATGGCCCGCCAGGACGTCCACCTCTCGGCGGACACCGAGACGGCCACCCGGGTCGGCTCCCGGCACGGCCGCCCGGTCGTGCTCACCGTGAACGCCGGCGCGATGGTGGCGGACGGCCACGAGTTCCGGATCAGCGAGAACGGCGTCTGGCTCACCGACGCCGTCCCCCCGCAGTACCTCTCCCGGCGGCCCTGAACGACCCGTCGCGCGTGTCCGCCCGCCCCGGCCTCGTCCTCGGCCGGAGTGCGGCGTACGGTGAATTGGCCGCGCGGCCGGACGCGCGGGTGCTCGGACGAGGACGGTAGGACATGGGCAAGAGCGCGGGCGGTGGGCAGGTCCACCGGATCACGGGGGCGCGCAGCAGCCTCACCGAGGACGTCCGCGGGCGGCAGCGCCGCTACGTGGCCTCGATGCTGCTGCGGACGGTCTGCGTGCTGCTGGCGGTGGTGCTGTGGGACGTGCAGCGCTGGCTGGCGGTCGGCGCGCTCGCGGGCGGCGTGCTGCTGCCGTACTTCGCGGTGCTGATCGCCAACGCCGGACGGGAGCGGGCGCCGGGTCTGCCGAGCACCTTCGACATCCCGCTCGACACCCCGCTGATGCTCGGCCCCGGTGGTACGGGTGGGGCGGGTGCGGCGACCGGTACAGGAGAGGCAAAGAAGTCTCCCACCGATTCTTCACAGAGCGGGAGCTGACTGTCCGGGTCCTCCGCGTTCACGGTGGTTTGACTCGGAGAAAGCTCAAAAGAACCTCAGATTAATCATGCAAGACCTCCCCAAACCGGGGTCTCGGCGTGACATACTGCGTACGCGCTCCGCATCCCCCGTCGGAGCGACGGACCGACGCCGGGCAGCTCCCCCCGTGGCTGCCCGGCGTCGCCATGCCCGCAGCCGGGCCGCGCCGGGATCCCCGGCCGCCGGGCCGCGGAAGGGCCCGTGAAAGACTGGCGGTGCACAGCCCCGCCAAGCCCCGAGGACGGCCCGATGGACACCCCGCAGACGCCGATCTGCTCCGCCAAGGGCTGCCGGGCGGACGCCGGCTGGGTGCTGGTGTGGAACAACCCCAAGCTGCACACCCCGGACCGCCGCAAGACCTGGCTCGCGTGCGACGAGCACCGCGAGCACCTGTCCCAGTTCCTGGGCGTGCGCGGCTTCCTCAAGGAGGTCGTCTCCTTCGCCGACTACCCCCGGGCTCCGGAAGGGTCCGAGGCGGACTAGTGCCGTGGCCTGGCCCCTAGCCCCCGATCGCCGACATCGGCCGGTCGGGCTGGTGGAACTCCGGGTCGTCGATCCCCGCGCCCGCCTTCTTGCCCCACATCGCCGCCCGCCACAGGGCACCTATCTCGGCGTCGTCGGCGCCCGTGCGCAGGGCGGTGCGCAGGTCCGTCTCCCCCGTCGCGAAGAGGCAGTTGCGCACCTGCCCGTCGGCGGTGAGGCGGGTACGGTCGCAGGCGCGGCAGAAGGGGCGCGTGACGGAGGCGATCACGCCGACCCCGGCCGGGCCGCCGTCCACCAGCCAGCGTTCGGCCGGCGCGGCGCCCCGGCGCGCGGAGGGCTCCGGGGTGAGCGCGAAGCGCGCGGCGAGCCGCTCCAGGATCTCCTCGGCGGTGATCATCGACGTGCGGTCCCAGCCGTGCTGGGCGTCCAGCGGCATCTGCTCGATGAACCGCAGCTCGTAGCCGCGCTCCAGGCACCAGTCGAGCAGGTCGGGCGCCTCGTGGTCGTTGACCCCGCGCATCAGCACCGCGTTCAGCTTCACCGGGGTCAGCCCGGCGGCCTCGGCGGCGGCCAATCCGTCCAGGACGTCCTGGTGGCGCTTGCGGCGGGTGAGCGTGAAGAACACCTCGGGGTCGAGGGTGTCCAGGGAGACGTTGACGCGGTCGAGTCCGGCCTCGCGCAGCGCCGTCGCGGTGCGGGCCAGGCCTATCCCGTTGGTCGTGAGCGATATCTCCGGGCGCGGCTCCAGTTCGCCGCACGCGGCGACGATCGCGACCAGCCCGGGGCGCAGCAGCGGCTCGCCGCCGGTGAAGCGCACCTCCCGCACGCCGAGGTCGCGCACCGCGATCGTGACCAGCCGGACGATCTCCTCGTCGGTGAGCAGGTCGGGCTTGCCGAGCCACTGCAGCCCCTCCTCGGGCATGCAGTACGTGCAGCGCAGGTTGCACCGGTCGGTGAGGGAGACGCGCAGGTCGACGGCCTGTCGTCCGAAGGTGTCGAGCAGCACGGCGGTCCCTTCACCAGTAATGCGGCCGGCCCGGCCCACCGTCGCGGCGGGGCCGGGCCAGCATAGTCATCGCGTGGCGATCAGTGGGCGCCCAGTCCGGTCAGCGAGCGGACCTCCAGTTCAGCGTACTTCGCCGGGTCGGGGCGTTCCCTGGACAGCAGGGTGCCGATCCAGCCGGCCAGGAAGCCGATCGGGATGGAGACCAGGCCGGGGTTCTCCAGCGGGAACCAGTGGAAGTCCGAGTCCGGGAAGAGCGAGGTCTTCGCACCGGAGACCACCGGCGAGAAGATCACCAGCAGCACCGAGCTGATCAGGCCCGCGTAGACGGAGGCGACGGCACCGGCGGTGGTGAAGCGCTTCCAGAACAGCGAGTAGAGCAGCGTCGGCAGGTTCGCCGAGGCGGCCACCGCGAAGGCCAGGGCGACCAGGGCCGCGGTGTTGAGCTTGCCGGCGAAGAGGCTGAGCACGATGGCCACCGCGCCGATCGCGACGGCGGCCCACTTCGCCGAGAGCACCTCCTCCTTCTCGGTGGCCCGGCCGCGCCGGATCACGTTGGCGTAGAGGTCGTGCGCGAAGGAGGCCGAGGAGGCCAGGGTGAGGCCGGCGACGACGGCGAGGATGGTGGCGAAGGCGACCGCGGAGATCACCGCGAGCAGGATCGCGCCCCCGGTGGAGCCCGCGCCGCCGCCGAGCGACTCGGCCAGCTGCGGCGCCGCGGTGTTGCCAGCGGCGTTGGCCGCCTTGATCGCCTTGGGCCCGACGAGCGCCGCCGCGCCGAAGCCGAGCGCCAGCGTCATCAGGTAGAAGACGCCGATGATGCCGATCGCCCAGAGCACCGACTTCCGCGCCGCCTTGGCGGTGGGCACGGTGTAGAAGCGGACGAGGATGTGCGGCAGACCGGCGGTGCCGAGCACCAGCGCGATCCCGAGGCTGATGAAGTCGAGCTTGCTGGTGTCGCTGACGCCGTACTTCAGCCCGGGTTCGAGGAAAGCCGTGCCCTTGCCGCTCGCGCTGGCCGCGGCGCCGAGCAGCTCGGACGGGTTGAAGTGGTACTTGGCGAGCACCAGGACGGTCATCAGCGCGGTGCCGGCGATCAGCAGCACGGCCTTGACGATCTGCACCCACGTGGTGCCCTTCATACCCCCTATCACCACGTAGACGACCATCAGCGCGCCGACCGCGACGATGGTCCAGCGCTTGGCGCCCTCCCCGCTGACGCCGAGCAGCAGGGCGACCAGCGACCCGGCGCCGACCATCTGGGCGAGCAGGTAGAAGATCGACACGATGATCGTGGAGACTCCGGCGGCGGTGCGCACCGGGCGCTGCTTCATCCGGAACGCGAGCACGTCCGCCATGGTGTAGCGGCCGGAGTTGCGCAGCGGCTCGGCGATCAGGAGCAGGGCGACCAGCCAGGCCACCAGGAACCCGATCGAGTACAGGAAGCCGTCGTACCCGGAGAGGGCGATGGCGCCGGCGATGCCGAGGAAGGACGCGGCGGACATGTAGTCGCCGGAGATGGCCAGGCCGTTCTGGAAGCCGGTGAACGCCCGGCCGCCGGCGTAGAAGTCGGCGGCGTCCTTGGTCTGCCGGCCGGCCCAGACGGTGATGCCGAGCGTGAGCAGCACGAAGAACCCGAACAGGGTCATCGTGAGTCCGCGGTGCTCGGTGGCGGAGCTGGCGAGCAGGATCATTCGGCGGACTCCCGGGGGGCATGGACGACGGCTCCGTGGGCCTCGCGGATCGCGGCGGCGGGCGGGTCGATCCGCCGGTCCGCGTAACGGGCGTACCACGCCGCGATGGCGAAGGTGGTGACGAACTGCAGCAGCCCCAGCACCAGTGCGACGTTGATGTGCCCGACGACCTTGGTGCCCATCAGACCGGGCGCGTAGCTGGAGAGCAGGACGTAGAGCAGGTACCACAGCACGAAGCCGATGGTGACCGGGAAGGCGAAGTTCCGGAAGGAACTCCGCAGGGTCCGGAACTCCTCGCTCTCGTCGACGAGTTGGACATCCGTAGGGGCAGTGGTGATCGGCGGCGATTCCACGCTGTACTCCTCACTCCTTCGGCGTAGCGGTCGCACAAGGCGGACGGTCGGACGTGAGGGGCGTCACAATCCGTATGCGCGCCGCGCAATGCTAGGAGCGTCGTGCCCACCCCGGAAGGGCTTGACTGCGATCGGCCAGCTGTTCACCCCCTCGCACCATCCAATTGGCCGAAAACCACCACTGGCGTCACTTCGGGACCGCCCCTCCCCATGCTCGAGGGGCGCCACCGTCCAATGGTGGCGCCCCTCGTGACGATCTATCAGGTCCGGCCGGGACCGTCAGAACGCGATCCGGACCTTCAGCGCCGAGCGGTCGTCCATCGCCCGGTAACCGTCCGGGACCTCCGCCAGTCCGACCGTCCGGTCGAACACCAGGCCCGGCTCGATGGCGCCCGAGAGGACGTCGGGCAGCAGCTCGGGGATGTACGCGCGGGCCGGCGCCACCCCGCCGTTCAGCGAAACGTTGCGACCGAACATCTGGCCGATATCGACACCGGCGCTCCCGCCGTGCGGCACCCCGACGTAGCCCACCGCGCCGCCGTCCCGGGCGATCGAGACGGCCGTGCGCATCGACTCCTCGGTGCCGACCGCCTCCAGCACCGCGTGCGCGCCCAGTCCTCCGGTCAGCTCCTTCACGGCTTCCACGGCCGCGTCGCCGCGCTCGGCCACCACGTCCGTCGCGCCGAAGCGCCGGGCGAGGTCCGTGCGGGCGGGGTGGCGGCCGAGCGCGATGATCCGGCCCGCGCCGAGCCGGCGCGCCGCCAGCACGCCGCACAGGCCCACCGCGCCGTCGCCGACCACGGCGACCGTCGAGCCCGGACGCACCCGAGCCGAGACGGCCGCGTGGTGACCGGTGGACATCACGTCCGACAGCGCCAGCAGGCCGGGCAGCAGCTTCTCGTCGCCGGCCGCCTCCTTCGGCAGCTTGACCAGCGTCCCGTCCGCGAACGGGACCCGGACCGCCTCGCCCTGGCCGCCGTCCGAGCCCACCTGGCCCCAGAAGCCGCCGTGCGGACAGGAGGTCTGGAGACCTTCGAGACAGAACTCACAGGTGCCGTCCGACCAGACGAACGGCGCCACGACGAGGTCGCCCTTCGCGAAGTCCCGCACGTCGGCGCCGACCTCCTCCACCACGCCCAGGAACTCGTGCCCGATCCGCTGCCCGGCCACGCGCTGCGCGACCCCGCGGTAGGCCCAGAGGTCGCTGCCGCAGATGCAGGCGTTCAGGACCCGGACCACGGCGTCCGTCGGCTGCCGGACCACCGGGTCCGGGACCTCCTCGATCCGGATGTCACTGGGGCCGTGGATGACGGTGGCGCGCATGGATGTTCGTCCTTGTCTACGGGGTCGGCCGTATGGACGACGCCTATGCGGAACACTCTATTCCGACCGCCTCGCCCGAACATTTCGGCCGGACGCCGTCCGATCGGCGCTTATCCTGTTGGACCATGCAACCGATCCAGCCCGAGACGCACGGCGTGCAGCTCCCGGCCCAGCGCACCGCCACCCTCGACGGGGGCTTCGCCGTGGTGGACGTCGAGACCACCGGCCTCGGCCGCTCGGACCGCGTCATCTCCGCGGGCGTCTACCAGCTGGACCCGGACGGCGAGATCACCGACCACTGGTACACCCTGGTCAACCCCGAGCGTGATCCGGGCCCGGTCTGGATCCACGGCCTCACCGCCCAGTTGCTCTCCGGCGCCCCGACCTTCCCGGAGATCGCCGACGAGTTCGCCACCCGTCTCGCGGACCGCGTCCTGGTCGCCCACAACGCGCTCTTCGACTGGAACATGATCTCCCGCGAGTTCTCCCGGGCCGGCCGCCGCGCCCCGGTCGACCAGCGGATCTGCACCATGGTCCTCTCCCGCGACCTGCGCCTGCCGCTGCCCAACGGCAAGCTCTCCTCGCTCGCCGCGCACTTCGGCGTCCAGCAGCGCCAGGCCCACAACGCCCTGGACGACGCCCGCGTGCTCGCCGAGGCGTTCCGCCCCAGCCTGCACCTGGCGCGCCTGGGCGGCGTCCCGCTGCCCCTGCAGACCTGCGTCGCGGTCACCGACCTCGGCGAGGACGAGCCCGCCGCCCCCGGCCGCGGCAACTGGACCGGCGCCGCCTACCGCCAGGCCAAGAAGCGCCCGCCGTGCCCGTACCCGAACCCGGGGCGCTGGGAGGACGGCAAGCCGCTGGTCCAGGGCATGCGGGTGGCGTTCACCGGCGACACCGCCACCGACCGCGAGCTGCTGGAGGACCGCGCCGCCGAGGCCGGCCTGCACATCGCCACCTCGGTGAGCCGGCTCACCAGCCTCCTCGTCACCAACGAGCCCAACAGCTGGAGCGGCAAGGCGCGCAAGGCCCGCGAGGTGGGCACCCCGGTCGTCGGCGAGGACGCCTTCCTCCAGCTGCTGCGCGAGGTCGCCCCGCACCCCGGTGCGTGAGGCGCCTGTGAGGTCGGCGTACGGTTCCCATGTGTACCGTTTTCTGCTGACCCGGCAATGGCTGATCACCCTGCTGATCGCGCTGCTGCTGATCCCCACGACGATCAAGCTGGGTTTCTGGCAGCTGCACCGCCACGAGGCGCGGGTGGCCCGCAACGAGCTGATCGCCAAGGCGCTCACCGCCAAGCCGGAGCCGTTCGACAGCCTGTCGCCGACCCCGGGCTTCGCCGTCCCCTCGGACCTCACCTGGCGCGCAGTGACGGCCACCGGCCAGTACGACCCGGCGCACGAGTTCGTGGTCCGCAAGCGGACCGACTCCAACGGGACCATCGGCTACTTCGTCGTGACCCCGCTGACGCTGTCGGACGGCAAGGGCACCGTCCTGGTCAACCGCGGCTGGGTCGCCTCCGGTGACACCGCCACCGAGTACCCGCCCGTCCCGGCGGCCCCGGGCGGCGAGGTCACCGTCACCGGCCGGATGCGCGCCGACGAGACGGTCAAGGGCAGTGGCGGTTTCGTCAAGGACCGGGCCGGCCTGCCCGACCGCCAGTTCAACCTGATCAACAGCGAGCAGCAGGCCAAGGAGACCGGCGTCCCCCTGCTCGGCGGCTACCTGGAGCTCACCGGCACCACCCCGGCCCCGGCCGCCCAGCCCGAGCTGATCCCCGACCCCGACCACTCCGACATCGGCCCGCACATGGCCTACGCGATCCAGTGGTGGCTGTTCACCTCGATGATCCCGGTCGGTGTGTGGATCCTGGTCCGCCGCGAGGCCAAGGACCGCGCCAGGCAGCAGGCCGAACCCGAGGCCGCCGCGGAGATTGTCCCCGCCTGAGGACGCCCGCGCAATGCCGGACGCCCCCGACCCGGCAAGATGTCCCCATGGATCTCGGACTGAAGGACAGGGCGTACGTCGTCACCGGCGCCACCCGCGGCCTCGGCCTCGCCACCGCCCGCGAACTCGCCGCCGACGGCGCCCACGTGCTGGTGACCGGCCGGACCAAGGAGACCGTGGACGCGGCCGTCGCCGAACTCGCCGGTCTCCCCGGCACCGTCCGCGGCGTGGCCGCCGACAACGCCGACCCGCGGACCGCCGAACGGCTCGTCGCCGAGGCGACCGCCGCCTTCGGCCGCCTGGACGGCGTCCTGATCAGCGTCGGCGGCCCCCAGGCCGGCCCGGTCGGGACGACCCCGGAGGAGGCCTGGCGCGACGCCTTCGAGTCGGTCTTCCTCGGCGCCCTGCGCATCGCCCGCACCGCCGCCGCGGCCCTCGGCGAGGGCGGCGTGATCGGCTTCGTGCTCTCGGCCTCCGTCCGCCAGCCGATCGCGGGGCTCGGCATCTCCAACGGCCTGCGCCCCGGCCTCGCGATGGCCGCCAAGTCGCTCGCCGACGAGCTCGGCCCGCGCGGCATCCGGGTGGTCGGCCTGCTCCCGGCCCGGATCGACACCGACCGGGTCCGCGAGCTCGACGCCCTCGGCGGCGACCCGGAGGGCGCCCGCGCCCACCACAGCGCCGGCATCCCGCTCGGCCGCTACGGCACCCCGGAGGAGTTCGGCAAGGTCGCCGCGTTCCTGCTCTCCCCCGCCGCGTCCTACCTGACCGGTGTGATGGTCCCGGTGGACGGCGGAGCCCTGCGCACCCTCTGAGTCCCCGGCCGGTCACTCCACCCGCGGATGCCTCCGCCTCCTCCGCCGCCGCCGGCGCCGCGCACCGGCGGGGGCCTCCTGGAGCACCCGGATCCGCAGGTCGGCGGGCAGCTCCGGCACCCTGAGGCTCCCGAGCGCGTCGGCCCGCGGTCCCGTCTCGAAGTGTTCGACCAGCGCGGCCGGGTCCCCGCCGGGGGTGAGCCGGACGGCCCCCCGCAGCCGCGGGTGCCCGGGCGCGCGCACCAGGCGCACGTCCGCGCGCTCGACCTCGGGCAGCACGACGGCCCCCGACTCCAGCGCCGACTCCAGCGCCCGCGCGCTCACCCGCGTCCTGAGCCCGGCCACCCCGGGCGTCGGCACCGCGATGCTGGAGAGCCCGGTGCGCCGCAGCTGCGCCACGAGCCACCACACCGTGGCCACGACCAGCACCGACAGCCCGCCGATGACGGTCGGCCACCACCAGGAGCCCGCCACCCACCGGGTACGCGACCTGGCACTCACCACGGGCTGGTAGGGCGAGGTCAGCGGCCACCAGCCGGGCGGGTGCACCCCGAGCCGCCCGTACAGGTCGAGCCCGCCGGCCAGTACCAGCACCCCGGCCACCACGAGCACCGCCCCGACCAGCCCGATGAGCACCCGGTTGACGGTCCCCCGGCTCATCCCGCCGCCCCTCCCGCGCCGCCCGCGCTCCCCGCCGCCTCCGTCTCCGCCTCCCCGGCCCCTTCCCGCGGCACCGTCCGGACGTCCAGCCGCAACGGCCGCGCCAGCGTCACCCGCGCGAGCTCGTCCCGAAGCTGCCGCTGCAGCGACGCCGGGTCGGACGGCCCGTACAGGTGCACGCGGACCCGCCGCCGCCCGATCTGGATCCGGACCCGCTCGACGCCCGGGAGCCCGGCCGCCCGGTCGGTCAGCAGGTGCCCGATCCCGGACCGGTTGATCACCGCGCTGGTGCCCCCGTGCGGACGCAGCGCCAGCCACCGGCGCATCCCCGGCGCGAACGCCAGCCAGAGCAGCAGCGCCCCCAGCCCGGTGGCCGCCCCCGCCCCGACCAGGACCCACAGGTCGTCCAGGTGACGGGTCGCGAGCTCGTCCGCGAGTTCCGCCCGCCACCGCCGCACGGAGTGTCCCGTCCGCACCGAGACCACGTCATAGAGCAGCGCGCCCGCGACCACCAGCACGCCAGCCGCCACCAGCACCGCCTCGGGCGTCCGCGCCGCCCGGGGCCGGCGCACCTTCTCCTCGCCGCCCCCCGCCTCCCCCTCCTCCGGAGCCGTCACGACCGCCCTCCCGTCACCAGCCGCTCCACGACCACGACCACCTCCGAAACCCGTGTCCCCGTCAGCCCCTTGACCTGCGCCCCGACGCGGTCCCGCACGGCCCGCGCGAGCGCGGCCAGATCGGCGGGGAACGGCAGCTCGACCTCCACCCGGACCCGGACGGTGCTGCCGGGGACGGACACCGACACCGTGGGCGGCCCGCCCCTGACCGACCGTCCGGCCCACGCCCCCGCCAGGGCCTCCGCGGCCGCGCGGGCCGCGATGCGCGCGTACGCGCGGTCGGAGATCCGGGTCCGGCCGCGCTCCGCGGCCGGGGCGGCCGTGCCCGCCATCAGCGGCGCCGGTCGCGGCCGCGGAGCAGGTCGCCCAGGTCCCCGAGTTCGATGTCGCCCTCCAGCAGCCGCCCGATCACGAAGCCGACCAGCCCCAGCGCCGCCACCAGCAGGAAGGCCGCGAACCCGCCGAAGTACCCGGCGAAGCCGAGCGCCATGCCCACCACAAGGCCGACCACGGCCAGGTTCATCCGCTACTCCCTCGTCCTGCGCCCGGGATCCCGTGCGCCCGGGCGGTCACTTGAGCTTGGGCCGCTGCCCGGACGGCACCACCTGCTCCTCTTCCTCCTCGAACTCCGGCTCGTCCGGGAGGTGCACGTCGTTGACCGCGATGTTGACCTCGACGACCTCGAGGCCGGTCATCCGCTCGACCGCGTCGATGATGTTCTCCCGCACCTGGCGGGCGAGCTCGGGGATGACGACGCCGTACTCGACGACCAGCGCGATGTCGATCGCGGTCTGCTTCTCGCCGACCTCGGCCTTGATGCCGCGTCCGACGCTGGACTTTCCGCCGGGCACCCGGTCCCGCATGGCGCCGAACGTCCGGGCGAGCCCGGAGCCGAGGGCGTGGATGCCGGAGACCTCGCGGGCCGCCATGCCGGCGATCTTCTCGACCACTCCGACGGCCAGCGCCGTCCGGCCGCGCTCGGCGACCGGCTTGGGCGCAGCGGCGGCGGACCCGGCGGGCGAACCGGCCGCACCGGAGGAACCGGACGGGCCGGAGGCGTGGGAAGCAGCGGAGGCCGGGGCGTTGGCGGGGTTCTTGTGCATGCTCGCGGGCGTCGGAGTGTCAGGCATGGGGCGGGTCTCCCGTCGTACGGATCCAGCTATATCGCAGATCCCTACAACTCTGGCATTTCGCCACGTTTCGCGCCCGCCGAGCGGCGCTTCGGCACCCCTCAGGGAACCCCCGGGAACGACGGAGGCCCGGCTCCGGGGAGCAACCCCGGAGCCGGGCCCACCGAGCGGGAACGGACGTCAGTCGCCGATGCCCGCCAGGTCCCGCAGACGACGGGCCTGCGCGACCCGTTCGGCGGAACGCTGCTCGTCGAACGACCGGCCCGAGGCCCCCTGCAGCAGGGCCTTCGTCTCGATCGCGGCGTTCCGCGGCGCGGCCAGCAGCGCGGCGGCCAGGTCGCGCGCGGCGCCGTCGAGCTCCGCGCCCGGGACGGCGATGTTGGCCAGGCCGATCGCGACGGACTCCTCCGCACCCACCCAGCGGCCGGTCACGCAGATCTCCAGTGCCCGTGCGTAGCCCACGAGTTCGGTGAGCGGCTTGGTGCCGGCGAGATCGGGGACGAGCCCGAGCGACGTCTCCTTCATGGAGAACTGGACGTCCTCCGCGACGACCCGCAGGTCACAGCCGAGCGCGAGCTGGAACCCGGCGCCGACGGCGTGCCCCTGGACGGCCGCGATCGAGATCAGGTCGGGCCGACGCCACCAGGTGAAGGCCTCCTGGTAGGTGGCGATGGTGTCGTCGAGCTCCTTCTCCTCGGCGGCCGCGAGCTGGAGGAAGCTGGGCTCGCCGGGGATGCCCTCGGGGGTGAACATGGCCCGGTCGAGGCCGGCGGAGAAGGAGACGCCCTCCGCGCGGAGCAGCACGACGCGGACGGTGCCGGGCAGATCACGGCCGGCGGCGGCGAGGGCGCGCCACATGGCGGGCGACTGGGCGTTGCGCCGCTTGGGCTGACACAGGGTGACGACGGCGAGGTCGCCGTCGATCTCCAGGCGGACGCCGTCCTGCTCCCCGCTCGGGGTCTGCGGGTCGGTGGCGGGGGCGGTCATGCGGAGACCTCCGGTGGCGAGGGACTTGGCTACCGGAGAGTAACAAACCCGGGCGCGCAGCGGCAGACCCAGCGGCCCGGGAGTATCGGGGAATTCGTCGAAAAGGAAATGCGGGCATGACGATCGGCGGCCGGTCGACTCGATCCAAGGGCGGACGAATCAGCTGGTCGACTCACGATCAGCCCACGATCGTCGGACAATTAGCGACGATCGCCACTCGTCTCCCCGGTCGGCGCCCTGCCGCCGCGTCATCCAGCCATGAGCCGACAGGCCGTCAGGAACCGGCCCCGGCAGTCGCCTTGTTCTTGCCCCGCGTGGCACCGCCGCGGCCCCGGAGGATCACTCCGGATTCGCTCAGCATCCGGTGCACGAAGCCGTACGAGCGACCGGTCTCCTCCGCGAGAGCGCGAATGCTCGCCCCGGAGTCGTACTTCTTCTTGAGATCGGCCGCGAGCTTCTCACGCGCGGCACCGGTCACCCGGCTGCCCTTTTTCAGAGTCTCGGCCACCCGTGCCTCCTCGTAGCGTTGCTCGGTCAGATTCCCATGATCACCCATCCACCGCGTCCTGGCCACCCATTCGACAAGGTCGATGTCGGGAATGCGCCGTCCTTCGGTGGTGATCCGAGCGCATCAGGGCGCTCACGCAGAGTGCACGCCCCCGGGCGATTTGCGCCGGCTGCCGGAAAGTAGCTGATCAGCAGCGTCGGCCCGACCACGATCGAGTGGCGGGCCGACGGAAGCTCCTTAAACGGAATCCGGCACTGCTTCATTCCCGGACACGCCGTAAGGACTAGGTTTTCTGGTCCGAAAAGAGGAGGGGGCGTCTACTTCCGGTCAGGCCAGCGAGACCAGATCGGCGTAGGACGGGTTCCACAGGTCCTCCACGCCGTCCGGCAGCAGGATGATCCGCTCCGGGTCGAGCGCCTCGACCGCGCCCTCGTCGTGGGTGACCAGCACGACCGCGCCGGAGAACTCGCGCAGCGCGCCCAGGATCTCCTCGCGGCTGGCCGGGTCGAGGTTGTTGGTGGGCTCGTCCAGCAGCAGCACGTTGGCGGAGGAGACCACCAGGGTGGCCAGCGCCAGACGGGTCTTCTCGCCGCCGGAGAGCACTCCGGCCGGCTTGTCCACGTCGTCGCCGGAGAACAGGAAGGAGCCGAGGATCTTGCGGATCTGCACCAGGTCGGTGTCCGGCGCGGCCGAGCGCATGTTCTCCAGGACGCTGCGGTCCGGGTCGAGCGTCTCGTGCTCCTGGGCGTAGTAGCCGATCTTCAGGCCGTGGCCCGGGATGACCTCGCCGGTGTCCGGCGCCTCCACCCCGGCGAGCATCCGCAGCAGGGTGGTCTTGCCGGCGCCGTTGAAGCCCAGCACGACGACCCTGGAACCCCGGTCGATCGCCAGGTCGACGTCGGTGAAGATCTCCAGCGAGCCGTAGGACTTGGACAGGCCGCTGGCGGTCAGCGGGGTCTTGCCGCAGGGGGCCGGGTCGGGGAAGCGCAGCTTGGCGACCTTGTCGTTCACCCGGACCTGCTCCAGGCCGGAGAGCAGCTTGTCGGCGCGGCGGGCCATGTTCTGCGCGGCCACCGTCTTGGTCGCCTTGGCGCGCATCTTGTCGGCCTGCGCGTTCAGCGTCGCGGCCTTCTTCTCGGCGTTGGCGCGCTCGCGCTTGCGGCGCTTCTCGTCGTCCTCGCGCTGCTGCTGGTACTGCTTCCAGCCCATGTTGTAGACGTCGACGCAGGAGCGGTTGGCGTCCAGGTAGAAGACCTTGTTGACGACCGTCTCGACCAGGTCGACGTCGTGCGAGATGACGATGAAGCCGCCCTTGTACGTCTTCAGGAAGTCCCGCAGCCAGACGATGGAATCCGCGTCCAGGTGGTTGGTGGGCTCGTCGAGGAGCAGCACGTCGGAGTCGGAGAAGAGGATCCGGGCGAGCTCGACGCGGCGGCGCTGACCACCGGAGAGGGTGTGCAGCGGCTGGCCGAGGATGCGGTCCGGCAGGCCCAGCGCGGCGGCGATCGTGGCGGCCTCGGCCTCGGCGGCGTACCCGCCCTTGGTGAGGAACTCGGTCTCCAGCCGGGCGTACTTCTTCATCGCGTTGTCCCGGGTGGCGCCCGTGCCGTTGGCCATCCGGTCCTCGTTCTCGCGCATCTTCTTGAGCACGGTGTCGAGGCCGCGTGCGGAGAGGATGCGGTCCTTGGCGAGGACGTCGAGGTCGCCGGTGCGCGGGTCCTGCGGGAGGTAGCCGACCTCCCCGGAGCGGGTCACCGTGCCGGCGGCGGGCATGCCCTCGCCGGCCAGCACCTTGGTGAGCGTGGTCTTGCCGGCGCCGTTGCGCCCGACCAGACCGATCCGGTCGCCGGCGGCGACCTTGAAGCTCGCGGACTCGATCAGAATGCGGGCGCCTGCGCGCAGCTCAAGGGCGTTCGCGGAAATCATGGCCGGGTACTACTCCTGGGACGTGGGCGGGCAGCCTGGGCGGTGCACAGGGCCGGGCGGCGGGAGGGGGGCTCGTCGGCGGTCGGCACGGCGCACGGGGCGCCGCCGCTCGCCCGCTAGTGCCCGGAGAGAACAGCCATGACGGCAAGTCTACCGGGCCGCGCGGGAGCCCCCCGGGGGGATCACCGCCCCGGGGTACCGGCGGCCCGCGGCGGGCCGGCCCGGGCGCTACGACTGCGGCGTCGCGGAGGCCTGGTCGGTGGCGGCGGCGGTCGGCTGGTCGGTGGCCGCGGGCGTCGCCGGGTCGGTGGCCGCCGGCGTCGGCTGACCGGCCGCCGGGTCGGGCGACTGGGCGGGCGGCACGTCCGCCGTCGGCGTGGCCGACGGGTCGGTGCAGGCGTTCTGCGGACGCACGGCGGCGAACGGCGCGGCCGGGCTCTCGCACGGGACGACGGGCGCCGCGGCCCTGGTGTCGAACACCTTGGCCGGGACGATCGGGCCGTCCGTGATCTGCACCCGGGTGCGGTCCAGCACCTTGACCTGCGCGGCCGGGCCGGCACTGAGCTCCCACCCGGTGCTGTCCAGCCGGTAGCCGGTGATGCCGCCGGAGACGGGCTGCCCGCTGCTTCCGAGGCAGCTGCGCGGGACGAGCACCGCGTAGTCGGTGTCGACCGTGCGCAGCGGGTCGTAGAGGCAGTTGCCCGGGGGCTTGCCGTTGTAACGCAGGTCGCCGTCGGCGTCGCGCAGGCCCATGGTCAGGTTCGGGGTGACGATCGCCACCCACGGGGACGCCTTCTGGACGGTGTGCAGCGCCGCCGCCGCCCGCTCCTGGGCGACCTGCTTGCGCTGCTCGTCGGTCCGCTTGTCGGCGCCGGGCTCGCCGTCCCCGCGCAGCCAGTCGGCCAGGCCGGGCACGGCGCGGTGCCAGCGCACCTCGTGGTCGCCCGGGCGCACCGAGGTGATCAGGCCGTCGTCCCAGACCACGATGGCGTTGTCGCCGGCCATCGCCAGGTACAGCGCGTTGGCGCCCTCGCGGTGGTAGGACCATGCCTGCTCGCCGGTCCCGCGGTGAACCGCCTCCAGGCCCGGACCGACGACCTTCAGCTCCAGGTCGGCCGCGCTCAGGGACTGCGAGTTCACCGGCGTGGCCTCCGCGTCGCCCGGTCCCGCCACCCGGTCGCCGAACGGCACCGGCTTGTTGGCGTGCGCCGCCGCTCCGGCCGCAAGGACCAGCATCACCGCGACGGCGGGCAGGATCGAGCGAGGGGTCAGTACACGCAGCGGCTTCCAGGACACGTTGCGGAGGGTACCTTTCGGCGGGCACGCGAGTCAGCCGGGAATCGTCCGGGTCCCGCAGTGCGGACCCCGCGCCGGAGCGCGCACGGCCGCCGCGCGCACCCCGCCGCCGACCTGCGCCGTCGGTGCCGACCGGGTCCGGCGCCCCTCCGCGCGGTCCGGCGGGGGCGGGCTCCGGGGCCGGTCCGGACTGTTACAGAGGTGATACACGACGGGCACCCGGGGTGCCGTTGCGGCAGACGGCGTTCGAATATCGCCCACTTTAGGGTGACATTCGGCTTTTCCGACGCCCGACGGGCCTACTGTCGGCGAGCGGGGCGCCACGGTCCGTCCGCGCTCCCCCACCCGCCCCACCCGTGACGCCCGGGAGAGACCATGCGCATCGGCCGCCTGACGCTGGCCGCCGCCGCCCTGCTGCTGCTGGCCACCGCCGGCGTGCCGGCCGGGACGCCGCTCAGCCGGGGCGAACGGCACGCCCTCTCGTCCGACGCCTTCGAACCGCGCGGCGCCGCGCCCCGCCCGGCCGTCCAGCGGGCCCGGCACGAACCGCCCTTCGGCGCGTTCGTCGGCTCATGGGACAACTACATCCCGCAGATCGGCCGGTACGCGCAGTGGCTCGGCAACGCCAACCTCCAGGTCGGCCACACCTACCTGGCGGGAAACAGCTGGGCGGACGTCGAGGGCGAGCCGGTGGTGCTCGGCATGTGGTCGCAGTGGCGGCTCGCCGACCCGTCCCGGGTGCTCGTGCTCGGAGTGCCGATGCTGGTGCCCGACGAGGCGAACGTGCCGGACGGCCAGGTGGCCAAGCTCCTCGGCCAGGGCGCGCACGGCGACTTCGACCGGCACTTCCTCAAGCTCGCCCACCGGCTGGTCGCCCTCGGCGGCGCGGACACCGTGCTGACCCCCGGCTGGGAGATGAACGGCGTCACCTACACGCACCGCTGCAAGCCCGACCCGACCGCGTGGAAGGCGTACTGGCGGCGGATCGTCACGGTCATGCGCTCGGTGCCCGGCCAGCACTTCCGCTTCGACTTCGCGCCCAACCGCGGGCTGGACGCGATCCCGTGGACCAGGTGCTACCCCGGCGACGACGTCGTCGACATCATCGGCATGGACAGCTACGACCAGCCGGCCGGGGCCACCTTCGACGACTACGTGCGCGAGCCGTACGGGCTCCAGGACCAGGTGGAGTTCGCCGCCAAGCGCGGCAAGCAGGTCTCGTACCCGGAGTGGGGCCTGTTCCGCAACGGCGACAACCCGGACTTCGTGCAGCGCATGGTCGAGTGGATGCGCACCCACGACACCGCCTACCAGACCGTCACGGACTACTGCCCCCACGGCTTCTTCGGGTGTGACCGCAACCCGCGCTCCGGCGCGCGGTTCAAGCAGCTGATGGCGGGATCGAAGGGGGCGCCGGCGGTCGTCCCGACGGCGCCCCCGGTCCCCACCGCGTCGGCCGTGCCCGTCCTGCCCTCCGGGCCCGCCGCGCCGACCCCGCCGGGCACCCCGGCCGGCCAGAGCCCGTCGGCCGGAGCGTCACCCACCGGTTCGCCGTCCCCGTCACCCACCGGTTCGCCGTCCCCGTCACCCACCGGTTCCCCGTCCCCGTCACCCTCCGCCTCCCCCTCACCGAGCGGGAGTCCGGCCCGGCGGTAGGAAGCGCCCCGGCGCCGCGGAGCTCAGAGGCGGTGGCGGGCCAGCAGCGCCTCCTTGAGGCGCGGGAAGCGGGTCCGCAGGACGTGCGCCACCGCCTGCCGGGCCCGGATCGCACCGGCCCTGGCGGTCGCCGCCGGAGCCGCTCCCTTCGGGCCGAACAGCAGCCGCTGGTTGGGCAGCTGGTCCGGCCGCCAGCGCTGCTTGTACGGCTCCTGGCCGCGCAGCAGGCTCAGCACCGGGATCCCGGCGCCGACCGTCTCGTCCAGCGCCGCGGCGAACAGCAGCCCGGCGATGTCGAGCCTCTCGCGCAGCTGCGGGTGCGCGCCGTACAGGTACAAGCCGCCGAAGGACGGGCAGAGCAGCAGCAGGTTCACCGCCACCAGCTCGCCGTCCAGCCGGAACTGGTGCACGACGGCCCGGCCGGAGGCGACCATCCCGGTCGTGGACTCGACCAGGTGCCGGGCGAAGCGCTCGGTGCGGTGCTCCGGCGTCACGCCGCGCTCCTGCCACTGGAGGAAGTGCAGCCGCAGCAGGGCCTCCAGTGCCGCCGGCACCTCCGCCACCGGCGTCGAGCCGACCTCCACGCCCGCCTCGGCGATCTTGCGCAGCTTCACCCGGCTGCGCTGGGCGGTCTTGCCGGGCACCCGCTTGAGCAGCTGCTCCATCGACACGGCCGGCAGGTACTGGCACAGCGAGTCGGCGAACCGGCGGCGCCGGCCGCGCCAGTGCTCGAACACCTTCTGCACGGCCGCCTCGGGGTGGACCTCGCGCAGCTCCAGCGTGTGCCACGGCCGGGTGAGCGGGAGCACGGCGGCGAACTCGGCCGCGGCCCGGTCGGCGCAGTCGTCGTCGAGCAGGACGTCGGTGAAGTCGACGAGTCCGTCGCCGAGGGCGGTCAGCCCGCCGAGCGGGCCGCCGCGCCGCCGGAAGGCGCCCGCGCCGACCAGCTGGCCGTCCCGGCGGACGGTCACCACCAGCAGGCCGCCCGGGGTGCCGTAGTGGCGCCACCACGAGCGCTGCCAGCCGGCGGCCTGGAAGAAGGTGGTGGTCCGGCAGCGGGCGGCCAGGCCCTCCCACTCCTCGGCGAGGGTGTCGAGGGCGTCGTCCTCGCGGCGCAGCTCGGCCGTCCAGACCGGGCCCGGCGCCGGGTCGGGTCCGGACGGCGAGGTGGCCTGGGCGGGCAGGCCGGCGGCCCGGGCCTCGGACCTCATCGCGCACTCCCGGTCGCGGCCTTCTCCTTGGCCGGGGGCTCCCCCACGGCCCCGGCGGCGCCGGCGGGCTGGTCGGCCGTCTTCCCGGCCCGGACCGGCTTCTCGGCCGGCTTCCCGGCGGCCTTGCCCGCGGGCCCGGCGGCCGTGAGGGCGGAGGCCTCCTCGGTCCGCGGGCGCGGGGTGCTCGGAGCGGTCGCCTCCGGGGCCCCGGGGTCGGCGGGCGCCTCGCCGTCGGCGCGGCGGCGGGTCATCATCACGAGCGCGCCCAGCAGCAGTCCGGCCGCGCCGCCGACCGCGACGTCCAGGCTGCCGGACGGCGTGGTCGGCTTGTCCGGCGCGGCGGCCGGCGCCAGCGTGACCAGCCGGACGCCGGTGTCCCTGCTGCTCGTGTTGGCGAAGGAGACCAGCGACCGGGCCACCGCGTCGGCGGTCCGGGCGGCCTCCTGGGCCCGGGTGCCGGTTCCGGTGATCTCGATCATCGGGGCGTCCGGCGAGGTCGTCCCGTGCACCAGGTTCCCCAGTTCGTTGAGGGTGTGCCCGGTCTCGGCGGCGGCGGCCGCGAGCACCTGCGGCTGGCCGGCCAGCCGCCCGTACGCCTGGGCGAAGTTGGTCGCGGTGGCGGCCTCGCCCGCGTTCTGCGGCACCACGAGCACGTAGGCGCTGGCGGAGTACGAGGGGTGCGAGACGACGGCGTACCCGGCGCCGGCCGCGGCGCCCAGCGGCACCGCGAGCGCCACCGGCCACCAGCGGCGGACCAGGCGGCGGGCGCTTCGGCGCGGTGTGGTCATGGGTGTGACTCCTTGGATATGCGGGCCGCACGGACGGCGGCCCTTCGGGGATCGGACCGGTGGGCGGTCAAGCGCGCGCCAGGCGGTCGTAGAGGGCGCCCAGGTCGGCGGCGACGCGGACGATGTCGTAGTGGCCGACCGCCGGGGGGTGCGGCAGCGGACCGGCGGTGCGGTCGGTCAGGTGCCGAAGCTCGCGCAGCGCGGTCGCGTACGCGGCGGGCTCGGACGGGATGCGGCGGGCCTGC
This sequence comes from Kitasatospora sp. NPDC048722, assembly GCF_040650235.1. Classification (NCBI taxonomy): domain Bacteria; kingdom Bacillati; phylum Actinomycetota; class Actinomycetes; order Kitasatosporales; family Streptomycetaceae; genus Kitasatospora; species Kitasatospora sp. NPDC048722. The sequence continues at coordinate 150,056 of NZ_JBEZGX010000006.1, read as the reverse complement.
GGGGCGGCGCTGGGCGGCAGTTCGTCGAGCGCGGGGCAGGCACTGTGCCGCACCGGCAGGCCGGCCGCGAGCCCCTCCAGGACGCCGAGGCCGAAGGTCTCCTCGGTCGAGGGGGCGGCGAGCACGTCCAGCGCGGTCAGCAGCTCCGGCACGTCATCGCGTTCACCGGTGAGCACCAGTCTTTCCCGGACGCCCAGTTCGGCGGCCCGCCGATCCAGGGCGGCGCGCTCCGGGCCCTCGCCGATCAGCACCAGCCGGGCGTCCGGGTCGAGTGCGGCGAGCGCCTCCAGCAGGACGCCGAAGCGCTTGCCCGGCACCAGGCGACCGATCCCGCCGATCACCCAGCTCCCCTCCGGCAGGCCGAGTTCGGCGCGCAGCCGGTGCCGGGCGGTGGCCCGCTCGCCGTCCGGCCGGCGGAAGCGCGCGGCGTCGATGCCGTTCGGGATCAGTTCGACCCGGGTCGGCGGGACGCCCCATGCGTGCAGCGTCTGGGCGACCTGGCGGGAGACCGCGACGGTGGTGGTCCCGAGCCGCTCGGCGGCCAGGTAGAGGCCCTTGACGCTCCGCGTGACCGGGCGGCCCTCGATCACCCCGGCGTGCAGCGAGTGCTCGGTGGACACCACCGCACGGACCCCGGCCAGGCGCGCCGCGAGCCGGCCGTACAGCTGTGCCCGGTAGAGGTGGGTGTGCACGAGGTCGTAGCGGCCGGTGCGCACCAGCCGGACCAGCCGGGGCAGCGCGCCGAGGTCGCGGTTGCCGCGCATGTCCAGGTGGTGGACGGTGAAGCCGTCGGCGCGCAGGGCGGCGGCGACCGTGCCGGGGTTGGTGAGGGCGAGCACCTCGCACTGCTGGTGCGGCGGCAGGTGCCGTAGCAGCAGCTGGAGTTGGCGCTCGGCACCACCGGACGCGAGGCCGGTGACGATGTGCAGGACCCTCACCGCGCCGCCCTCCGGCGGGCCAGCCGGGCGCGGCGCAGCTCGGTGACGGTGTCGCGCAGCCGGTGCCGGCCGCGCTTGGCGCGCAGCCGCCAGGCGCCGTCGCGGTCGCCGACGTAGCAGCGGGGCAGCGCGAAGCGGCCGGTGAGCGGGGAGTGGGCGATCGCGACGGCGTAGTCGTAGCCGGCGTCCCGGACGGCCAGGGTGGCGGGCAGGTCGACGTCGCCGTACGGGTAGCAGAAGCCGGTGACCGGACCGCCGACGACCTCCTCCAGGAGCCTGCGGCTCTCCCGGGTCTGGTTCGCGAGGACGTCGGCGGGCAGGCCGGGCAGCGACTGGTGTCCGAGGCCGTGCGAGCCGATCTCCCAGCCGGCGGCGGCGAGTTCGGTGACCTCCTGGACGGTGAGGAGCTCCTTGCGCGGGCCCTCGGCGTCCCAGTCGTTGGCCCGGCCGAGCAGGTCGGCCACGACGTAGGCGGTGGCGGTGAAGCCGTACGCCTGCAGAATCGGTACGGCGTACCGGGCGAAGTCCGCGTAGCCGTCGTCGAAGGTGAGTCCGACGAGTTTGTCGTCCCGCCCGGCGGCGCGGGCCCGCATCAGCTCGCGGACCGAGACGCCGCGCCGGCCGCGCCGGTGCAGCCAGGCGATCTGTTCGGCGAAGCGCTCGGGGCTGACGGTGAGCCGGTAGGGGTCCTCCTCCTCGACCGCCACCGAGTGGTACATCAGGATCCACGGCGAGGTGGGGCCGGGGCCGGGCGGTTCGCCGGTCGGGCGGCGGCTGCGGGGCAGTCGCGCCCGGTGCGGTAGGGCGTCGGTGACGCCCGCCTGGGCGGCCGACCGGACGGTTCCCCGTTCAGTGTCCATGGGGAAGCTTCCCTTCATCGGCGACGGTTGGCGGGTTCAGGACCCGGACGGCGGCGAGGACCGGGCCCCGGACCTCCCTGGCACCGAGGCCGGTGCCGAGGGCGGCGAAGGCCAGCGCCACGGCCAGCCCCCCGGACACGGTCGAGAGCAGGGGGTCGGCGGTGAGGCCGGCCGCGCCGGTGCCGAACGCGGTGGCGCCGCCGGCGGCGGCCAGCAGCCGGCCGTGGCCACCGAGCACCCGGCGCAGCCGCAGCGGGATGCCGCGCAGGACGAGGCCGCGCAGCAGCAGGGCCGCGGTGGTGGTGATGCCGGCCGCGTTCCCGGCGGCGAGGCCGAGCGCGCCGTAGCCGGGTGTGGCGAGCAGGCCGACGGCCACGGTGACGGCGAGGCCGAGCAGCATCGCGGCGACCGGGTACCAGTCGAGCAGGCGCCGGCCCCCGTCGTCGGTGCCCGGCTCGTCGGCCCGGCGCACGACGGGGCGCAGCGAGAAGTACGGGCGGATCATCACGCCGATCAGCGCCTGGGCGGGCAGCCCGAAGCTGTAGACCCGGATGACGGCTGCGGTGGCGGCGGTGTCCTGCGGGCCGAAGGCACCGCGCTGGAAGAGCAGCGAGACGACCGAGGGCGCGCAGGCCATCAGGAACGCGGTGCCGAGCAGGACGACGGCGGCGGCCTGCCCGAGGTCCTTTTCCACCCGGTCGCGCGCGGCGGCGAGGTCGCCGGCCGCGAGCGCGCGGGCGACCAGCGGGAAGGTGACGGTGCAGATCAGGATGCCCGCCGTCATGGCGAGTTGGGAGACCTTGGCGGCGTAGTTGAGGTGCGAGATGGTGCCGGGCGGAAGTGCGGAGCCGAGGTAGCGCTCGACGAACACCTGGGACTGGCGGGTCAGGGTGAAGGCCGCGACCGGCAGCAGGGCGAACGGCATCAGGACCAGGGCGTGGCGCGAGCGGCGGGAGCGGGCGGCCCGGCCCGCCCGCAGCCGGCGGGCGAACGGGGCGACGAGCAGGGCGGCCATCAGGACGCTGCCGACCGCGACGCCGACGGCGGCCGAGCGGACGCCGAGGAAGGCCTGGCAGCTCAGCATCACGGCCAGGATGCCGACGTTGTAGGCGACGTAGATGCCGGCCGGCGCGGTGAAGCAGTGGTGGGCGCGCAGTGCGGCGGCGAGGTAGCCGGCCACGCCGAACGGCAGCACGGTGATCGCGGTGATCCGGGTGCAGGAGACGGCGAGGGCGGGGTCGCCGAGGCCGGGGGCGAGCAGTTCGACGAGCTGGGGCGCGCCGATCGCGGTGCCGAGGGCGAGGGCGCTGAGGGCGAGCAGCAGCCACGGCAGGGTGGCGCGGACGAGCTGGCGGACCGGGTCCGGGCCGTCCGGGCGCTCCTCGCGCAGCACCAGGGCGAGGGCGAACGCGGGCACCATGAGGAAGGACATGGCGTCCTCGATCAGCAGTGGCGCGGCCGTCTCGGGCACCGTCCAGGAGACCAGGAAGGCGTCGGTGCCCTGGTTGGCGCCGAAGTAGCGGGCCAGCAGGAGGTCGCGCAGGAGCCCGAGGGCGGACCCGGCGGCGCTGAGGACGGCGGTGATGCCGAAGGCCTTGGCGAGGAAGCCGCGCCGGGGGGCCGGGTCGGGGCCGCCGGGCGCGGCCTCGGCGGGCGGGGCGTGGCGGGGCCCGGGCAGCGTCGGGGTGAGCGCGGGCCGGTCTGTCGTCATGTCAGGCCTCCGGGGTCGCGGCGCGGGCCGCGAGGCCGAGCACGACGGAGGTCAGCACGGTGGTGGTGCCGCCGATGTCGGCGTAGAGGAAGTCGACGAGCACCCAGGTCAGCAGCGCCAGGGCGGCGAGGCCGGGGCCGCGGGAGCGGCGCAGGCAGCCGAGCAGCAGGCCGAGGAAGAGCGCGGAGTAGGCGACGATGCCGATCAGTCCCTGTTCGCTGAGCACCAGGAAGTACATGTTGTGCGGGGAGAGCAGCGGCTCGCGCTGGAAGCCGATGGTGGGGTCGGCCGCGTCGCTTCCGGAGGACAGCCGCAGCGGGGCGTGGCTGTCGCGCAGCTGCTGGAAGGCCTTGGGGCCGGCGCCGTGGACGGGGTGGTCCTGCCAGATCCGGGTGGCGGTCGACCACAGGTCGTAGCGGTCGGAGACGGACTGGTCGGGGGCGGCCTCGACGGAGCCGATCGAGCTGAGCCGCTCGGTGACCCCGGAGGCGCCGAGGCCGAGTCCGCCGACGAGGACGACGGCGGCGGCCGCGCCGAGCACGACGCCGCGCACGAGCAGCCGGGCGTCGGCGCGCAGCAGCAGGACGGTGACGGCGACACCGGTGGCGATCCAGCTGCCACGGCTGAAGGAGACGGCGAGCGGGAACGCGAGGAAGGCCGCGGAGGCGTACATCGCGCGCCGCAGCCGGGCGCTGCCGCCGGGTCCGCGTTCGGCGAGGGCGAGGGCCAGGGCGGCCAGCAGGCCGTAGCTGACGACGGTGGACATCGCCATGATGTCGAGCGCGCCGAACGTGCCGACGGCGCGGATCGGCTGGCCGGTGTACGAGGCGCCGGTGCGGGTCAGGTACTGGTCGGCGCCGACGGCGCCCTCGATGAGCGCGGCGGCCACGAAGGAGCCGAGGACGAGCCGCTGGTCGGTGCGGTCGCGCAGCGAGCAGAGCACCGCGGCCGGGACCAGGACGAAGACCTGGACGAGCCGGACGAAGCCGGTGACGCTGCCGGCCGGGTCGATCGAGCCGACGGTGGCCACGGCGGCGGCGAGCACGACCGCGGCGAACTGCGCACAGGTGGCGCGGGCGACGGCGGGCAGCCGCCCGCGCAGCAGGTGGTAGGCGGTGAGGGCGACCAGCGCCAGCGAGGCGAGGTCGGCGGCGGTGATGTGGACGGCGGCGGTGACGTCCTTCTCGCCGGTGGGCACGCACACCAGGAGCACGGTCGCCGCGGCGAGCAGGCTCGGCCGGTCGGCGAGCGCGGGCAGCGCCTTCCGTAAGGCCGGCGGCCGGGCCGCGGCGGGGAGGGTGAGGGCCACGAAAGGTCAGCTCCCGTCCGGGTGGAGCATCAGGGCCGCGGTGCGGCACAGGATCTTGACGTCCTGCCAGAGGCTCCAGCTCTCGATGTAGCGGTTGTCGAAACGGGCCCGGTCCTCGATCGAGGTGTCCCCGCGCAGGCCGTTGACCTGGGCGAGGCCGGTGAGGCCGACCGGGACGCGGTGGCGGTCCGCGTACTCGGGATAGGCCTGGCTGAACCGCATGACGAAGTAGGGGCGTTCGGGGCGCGGTCCGACGAGGCTCATGTCGCCGCGCAGGACGTTCCACAGCTGCGGCAGCTCGTCCAGCGAGCTCTTGCGCAGCAGCTTGCCGACGGCGCCCATCCGGTGGTCCTGGGAGATGTTCCAGCGGGTGGCCGACTCGTGCTCGTTGCTGGGGCGCAGGGTGCGGAACTTGAGGACGGTGAAGACCCGGCCGTCCAGCCCGGTGCGCTGCTGGCGGAAGAGCACGCCGGGGCCGGTGTCGAAGCGGACGGCGAGCGCGCACAGCACGAGGACCGGGGCGAGCAGCAGCAGGCCCAGGCCGGCGGCGGTGACGTCCAGGGCGCGCTTGGCGGCCCAGCCGGGGCGGCGCATCGCGGGGCGCCCGACCTGGAGGCAGGGGAAGCCCCAGAGGTGGTCGCCGGCGGCCAGCGGCGCGGTGGGCAGCGAGCCGTACTCGCGCAGGGCGGGCACCAGCCAGACCTGGCAGCCGAGCCGGACGGCGTCGCGCAGGGTGGCGGCGGTCTCGGCCTCGTCGGCGGCGCCGGCGGTGGCGACGACGTGCTGGACGCGGTGGCGGCGGACCTCGCGCTCCAGGACCTCGCGGCCGCCGAGGACGGGCAGGTCGGTGTCGCCGGCCAGCAGCGGCGGGTCCGCGTCGAGGAAGCCGACCGGGCGCATCCCGTACTCGCCGCGCGCGTTGAGGGCGGCGGCGACCCGGTGGCCGAGCCGGCCGGCGCCGAGCACCAGGACGGGGCTGGGACGGCTGCGGCGGATCCGGCGGACGAGGTGGTAGAGGACGGCGCGGCCGACGACGGCGATCAGCAGCTGGGCGCCGAGCAGGGCGGTGAGCCGGGCCGGGGTGGCCGGGCCGCAGTCGGGCCAGCGGCCGTCCAGGCAGCCGGTGAGGGTGACGGCGAAGGCGGTGGCGACCGCGGCGCGCACGGCCAGCGCGGGCAGTTCGTCCAGGACGGACAGGGTGAGCCGGGTGCGGTAGAGGCCGCCGGCCAGGTTGAGGACGAGCAGGAGGGGCAGGACGGCGGCGACGCCGAGCAGCGGGGCGACCCGTACCGCGGAGTCGAGGAACCGGTTGGCGATGCCGGCGGCGGCGCACAGCGCGATCGCGTCGACCTGGACCAGCGCGAGCGGCAGGGCGAGCCGGGAGCGGACCGCCCTGCGGTGCCGGTGCCCCGGCGCCACCGCGCGGGCCCGCGCGGCACCTGCCGGCCGGTCGAGCAACCCGGTGCCGGGCCGCCGCGGGCCGGACAGGGGCCGGCCGGATCGCGGCACACTGTCGTGGTCAATGGTCATCAGCGCACGAACTCCCCTGCTGTGTGCCCGGGGTGACGGAGCCACGGCGCCGATCGGCGCGGGGCGGCCGCCCGGGCCCGGTGGGCGCGGTCCTGACAGCACCTGCTGCCGCCGGCGGCTCTCGATTCTCTCGCGAATTCCCGGGGCAAAATCGAAACGAAGCAGGCAAAATCCGACAATACCGAACCAGGACTTGCAGGCCGGAAGATGACTTGCCATTTCATTCCAGCCGCCCATTAATAGGTATTTCTGATTTGACGCCTCGTCCTTATCCGGTTGAGGGTGCGAATACGGCAGCGCCTGAGCAGCGGGCATTCACGGCATGTGAAACGATCAGATCCGCTCTGGGACACGGGTGCGGCGGCGTCCGGCCCCCGGACCGGCACCCAGCAGGTGGCGGTACAGGGCGTCCACCTGTTCGACCACCGTGCGGACGTCATGACGGGCGACCACGTGGTCGCGCAGCCCGGCGCCGCGGCGCTCGCACTCGATCGGATCGGACAGTGCTTCGGCCATTCGGGTGGCCAGCGCCACCGCGTCCTCCGGAGGGACGACGGCCTGCCCGTGCGCGGCGGACGGCAGGCACTCGCGGGCCCCCGGCACGTCGGTCAGCAGCACCGGACGGCCCGCGGCCATCGCCTCCAGCGGGGCCAGCGCCATCCCCTCCCAGCGCGAGGGCAGCACCACGAGGTCGGCCGCCGCGAGCCACGGCCGCGGATCCGGCACGTCCCCCACCATCCGCACCCGGGACGGCTCGGCCGACGCCCGCACCGCCTCCGCGAGGGCCTGCTCGTCCGGCCCGCCGCCGACCAGTGCCAGCCGCGCCTGCGGCACCCGGCGGATCACCTCGGGCCAGGCCGCCAGCAGCACGTCCTGCCCCTTCTGCCGGCACAGCCGCCCCACGCAGACGGCCAGCGGGGCGTCCAGGTCCAGGCCGAGCGCGATCCGGGCGGCCCGGCGGTCGGCGGGCGCGTAGTGGCGGACGTCCACTCCGTTGGGCACCACCGCCCAGTCGGCGTGCAACCCCGCGGCGACGCCGTCGGCCCGCTCCTGGACGCTGACGCACAGCAGTCGGTGCGCCCAGCGGGTCGCGAAGCGCTCCCAGCGCAGGGTGGCGGCGGCCAGCGTGCCGTCCACGGCGGCGAAGGACCAGGCGTGCGGCTGGAAGACGGTCGGCACCGCGCCGCGCACGGCCAGCCGACCGGCCAGCCCGGCCTTGGCGCTGTGCAGGTGGACCACGTCGGGCGCGGCGGCCCGGACGATCCGGCGCAGCCGCCAGGCCTCCCTGGCCGTCGCCGGCCCGGGCGAGCGCTCGGCGGGCCAGTCCTGGACCAGCGCGCCCACGGCGGCGGCCTCCTCGGCCAGCCGACCGCCGCGCGGACAGGCCACCAGCACCCGGTGGCCGGCCTCGCGCTGGCCACGGACCAGATCGACGACGACGCGGGCCACCCCGCCGTCCACCGGCTGCGAAATGTGAAGGATCGTCATATGCACGGCGGCGAGCCTAGGGTGGCTCCCCCGTGCCGGGCGGCCCCCGTCACCCGCAGGTGGCGGTCCGTCCACCCGTACGGCTCGCGGCTCGTACGGGTGGACGGACCGCTCGAAACCCCGGTCGATTCCCCGGGTCCCCGGGGGTGGTTCAGCGCACCTCGGCGGCCAGGTTCGCGAGCACCTCGTCGTGGATGCGGTTCAGGCCCTTCGGGGCGAAGGTGCGCTCGAAGAAACCGCCGATGCCGCCGGCACCCTGCCAGGTGGCCGAGACCGTCACCTTCGACCGGCCCTCGCCCGCCGCCGAGACGGTCCAGGTGATCACCATGCTGGAGTTGGCGTCCTTCTCCACCAGTTGGTCCGGCTTCGGGGCCGAGACCGTGAACAGGCAGTCCCGCACGCGCTTCTCGGTGGCCTGGAGCTTCCAGTGCACCTGGGTGCCGGCCCCGGTGCCGCCGGCCCGGACCTCGTACTCGCTGTACTGCGCGGGCAGCAGCTTCGGGCGGGTCACCTGGTAGTCGGCCAGCGCCTCGTACACCCGCTCCGGGGCGGCGTCGTAGACCCGCTCGGTGGTGGCCAGCACCTGTCCCATGACCTGTACTCCTCGTGTGGTGGTTCCGATCTCAGCGGCAAGCCAACCACAGGGCTGCGGAACGGGCCTTCCGGGGCTCGCGGCCGGGCGCGGAGGCCGTAGGGTGGCGGATGTGCTCGAACTGGTGACAGCAGTGCGCTACGTGGACCCGCTGCGGGCCGGCGGCTCCGTGCCCGGCGTCGTGGAGACCGACGACCTCGGCACCTACGTCGTCAAGTTCACCGGCGCCGCGCAGGGGCGCAAGGCGCTGGTCGCCGAGGTGATCGTCGGCGAGCTCGCCCGGCGGCTCGGCCTGCGCGTGCCGGAGCTGCGGCTGGTGGACTTCGACCCGGCGGTCGCCGCGGACGAACCGGACACCGAGATCCAGGACATGCTCAGGGCCAGCGCCGGACTCAACCTCGGGATGGACCTGCTGCCCGGTGCGCGCGACTACCGGCCCGGACTGGTCTGCGTCGGCTCCGCCGAGGCCGGCCGGGTGGTCTGGCTGGACGCCCTCACCGGCAACGTCGACCGCACCGTGCACAACCCCAACCTCGTGGTCTGGCACGGGCGGCTCTGGCTCATCGACAACGGCGCCGCGCTGATCTTCCACCACCGCTGGTCCACCGCGGAGGCGGCCGTCGGCAAGCGCTACGACCTCAGCGCGCACGCGCTCGGCGGCTGCGCCCCGGACGTCCGGCTGGCCGACGAGGACCTGGGGCCGCTGGTGACCGTCGGGCTGCTGGAGGAGGTACTGGCGCTCGTCCCGGACGAATGGCTGGCCGACGAACCCGGGTTCGACTCGGTGGACGCGGTACGGCACGCGTACGTCACGCACCTGGCCGCCCGCGCGGTGCTGTCCGCCGAGTGGCTGCCGGAGGGCTTCGCCACGCCCGAGCAGCTGCGCGAGGCCGAGCGGCGGCGGGCCGCCCGGACGAGGGCCGGCCGCCCGGCCTGGCTCCAGGAGGTGCCGGACCTGCACGGCAAGCCGTCGGTCGAGACGGTGTGGGAGCACCACTTCGAGAGCTAACCGACGGCGGGGTGGATCCAGCCGAGGTACTCGATCGTGGTGCCGGCCAGCAGGCCGGCCATGAGCAGGGCGAAGACCGCGGCGCCGTTCCTCCGGCGGACCTGCGCGGGCACCAGGGCCGCGCCGAGGCCCGCCACGAGCAGGCCGGTGAGCGGGCCGGCGGCGAGCATCGCGATCAGCCCCGCCACCGCGCCGACGGAGGCGCCGGCCGCGAGCCCCATCACGCCGCACATCAGGCCGACGACCACGAACTGCGCCAGCATCGTGCCCGCGGCGAGGAGTTCGGCAGCGCCCAGGACGAACCAGGGCCAGCCGCGCCCGCCGCCGACCGGCCGGGCCGGGACCGCCTGCCAGCCGCTGTCGGTGTGTGCCATGCCGCTCAACTCCCCTGACGGTTCCGTTCGGTACGGATCCATCCTGGCGAGCCGGCTGCGGGCGGGCCTGAGTACGGGTACTCAAAAACGACCGGGGAGCGGGACCCAGTGGGCCCGCTCCCCGGTGATCAGGTGATCAGGTGTTCCACGCGGTCAGCGCGTCAGCGCCACCACTGGACCGCCTTCTCGGCGTTGATGATGCCCGCGCCGTAGAAGCCGTTGTCGTTCTCGCCGCCCTCGCAGGTCGCCTTCCACTGGCCGGCGCCGCCCGGGTTGAAGTCCCCGGCCGGGCAGGCGTGCGACTCGGCCTGGTTGGTCAGCAGCTCGGTCAGCTCCTCGGGGCTGGCCCACGGGAAGGTGCCGGCGAGCAGCGCGACGACACCGGTGACGTGCGGGGTGGCCATCGAAGTGCCCTGCATGTAGCCGTACTTGTTGCCCGGGATGGTGGACAGGATCCGGCCGTCCTTGTCCGGGGTGTCCGGGATCTGGTAGCGGCGGTCGCCACCCGGCGCGGCCACGGTCACGACGCCCTTGCCGTAGCTGGAGTAGTACGACTTCTCGCCGTTGACGCCGACGGCGGAGACGGCGACGACACCCGGCAGCTCGGTCGGCAGCGACAGGCAGTCGTTGGTGACCGGGCGGGTGCCCGGGGTGGTGTCGTCCGGGCTGGAGACGTCGGTGGTCTTGTGGGCGAGGTCGATGTTCTCGTTACCGGCCGCGGCCACGTTGAGAACGCCCTTGCGCTGCGAGAACGCGACCGCCTTGCGGACGGCGGCGGTGATCGCCGCCTGGTCCTTGTCGTTCGGGCAGTTGAACATCCACGGGTCGACGTAGTAGCTGTTGTTGGTCACCTTGAAGCCGTGCTCGCCGGCCCACACGAAGCCGCAGACCGCGTTCTCCGGGTAGATGAAGCCGCCGTCGTCGACCACCTTGACCGCGGCCAGCTTCACGTTCGGCGCGATGCCGACGACGCCCTTGCCGTTCTTGGCGGCGGCGATGGTGCCGGCCACGTGGGTGCCGTGGTCGCTGGTGGTCGGCTGCCAGGCCTTCCAGTCGGTGTTCGGCTTGCCGTCGATGCAGGAGACCGACTGCGAGGCGTCCACGTTGGGGGCCAGGTCCTCGTGGGTGGCGTCGATGCCCGAGTCCAGCACGCCGACGGTGACGTTGCGGCTGCCGAGCGATATCTTGTGCGCCTTGTCGACGCCGATCTGACGCATGTCCCACTGGTTGGCCTCGTAGGGCTCCTGACCGGCGGCAGGGGCCGCGGCGGGCTCGGCGGCGACGTCGGCCTTGCCCTGGTCGGCGGCGAGGATGCCCTTGGTGCGGCTCGCGCCCACCGAGTCGACGCCCTTGACCTGGCGCAGCTTCTCGGCGAACGCGGTGTCGTTCGAGCGGGCGACCACGACGCCGATCTGCTCGTAGGAGTACACCACCGTGCCGCCCAGGGTGGTGATCGCCTTCTCCACCTTCTGCACCTGGCCGTGGTTGGCCTTGGTGTTGACCACGTAGCTCAGCAGCGGGCCGGTGGTCGAGCCGGCCGCGGGCGCGGGCGCGGCGACGGCGGTACCGGCCGGGAGCGCGAGGGCGCCCGCCGTGGCGAGCACGAGGCCCACCGCCGCGTACCGGGTCCGGCTGATCCGAGAAACACGCATAGGGGTAGACCCTCCCGAGTCGTCATGCAGCAGCTGCGGCAGCAGGTGCGATGGAGTGATCGGGACGCTAATGAATATTTACTAAGAAAAGCAAGAGGTAGTCATCTAATCGTCACAACTAGACCAACAGCGGAGCCCAGGAGTCCGCAGGTCAACCGGCAAACAGTCGGTCATAGTGTTAAAAAGTGATGGTCCACAGGCCGGTGGGACGCCTACCACCTAAAGTGCGTACAACCGGCGCGCATTGTCCGCGGCGACCATCCGGGCCAGCCGCTCCGCGTCGGCCGCCGAGCAGGCGCCGCCGGCCCGCCACTGGCCGAGCAACTCGCCGAGCCCGTAACGGAACTGGGCGGCGCCGACCAGGTACAGCTCGGGCAGGCCGTACGCGTCGGTGGAGAACAGCAGCTTGCCGAACGGCGACAGCTCCAGCATCTCGCCGAGTACCGCCGCCACCCGGGGGCCGGTGTACGAGGCCGTCAGCCCGAGGTCGGCGTACACCGTCGGGAAGGCTTGCGCGAGGAAAGCGGCCTGCCGGTGGTACGGGTAGCAGTGCAGCAGCACGAGCGGGACACCGCTCGGCTCGGCGGCGCGGACGAAGGGGGTGAGCAGCGCCGGGTCGGCCAGGTGCAGGGTGAGGTCGGGATCGCCGAAGCCGGTGTGGAGCTGGATCGGCAGGCCGAGCTCGGCGCACACGTCGACGGCCGTCCACAGCAGGTGGTGCAGGAGCACCGGGTCCGTCAGCCGGCCGTGCCCGGCGCGCTGCCAGGCCCCCGCCGCGGCCACCGCGGCGGCCCGGGCGGGCCGTTCGGGCGGGACGGCGAGGCCGTGCCGGTAGGCGATGACGGACTTGACGGCGGCGGCCCCGGCGGCGGCCCCGGCCAGGGCGTCGCGGACGGCCTCCGGCCAGCCCCCGGCCGTCGCGGGCACCGCCTCGGCGACCGTCTCCAGCCGGATCACCTCGCGCACCCGAACGCGGGCGGCCGCGGCGAACTCGCCGAGCGGGAGCAGCGGACGGCCCGCGGCGGCGGTCAGCCCGGTGTCGATCAGGCAGGTGTCGAGCGCGGCGGCGGCCAGCAGTCGGCCGGTGGCCTCGGCGGCGCCCAACTCCCGCCTGCGGGACAGGTATTCGGCAGCCGGCGCATGGACGGGCAGGCCGAGCGCGGGCGGACACCAGCGCCGGACCGCGAGGCCGAGGGCGCTGTCGAAGGGCGTGGTGCCGGGCGCGGGCGGGCGGTCCGACTCGGTGAGCAGCCCGGCCAGGGCGTCGTCCGGGAGGTCGGCCGCCACCACGCTGTGGCAGTGGTGGTCGACCAGCGCGGGGACGTCCGGGAGAGGCACCGGTCAGTACCGCCAGCGGGTGGCGGCCACCATGTGCTCGGGGGTGGCGTCGGCGTACTGCTCGGCCTCGGCCCGGCGGACCGCGAGCACCGCCTGGTAGAGCGGTTCGCCGAGCGCCTCGCGGAGCACCGCCGAGCGCTCGTAGGCGGCGATCGACTCGGCCGGGCGGGCCGGCAGCCGGGGCACCGTGCCCGGCGCGGCGGCGGCCGGATCGCCGGTGAACTCCGGTGGCAGGGCGAGGCGTTGGTCCATCCCGGCGAGTCCGGCGGCGAGCACGGCGCCGACCGCGAGATAGGGGTTGGCGCTGGCGTCGAAGCACTTGACCTCGGCGTTGGCCGCGGCGGAGCGCTCCCCCGCCGAGCCGGTGACCAGGCGCAGCGCGGCCTCTCGGTTCTCCAGGCCCCAGCACTGGTAGGCGCCGGCCCAGCGCGAGGGGACGAGCCGCAGGTACCCGGCGGGGCTGGAGCAGCCGAGCACGAGCAGTTCGGGCAGCGCGGCGAGCACACCGGCCAGGAAGCCCTCGGCCTCGGTGGTCAGACCGTGCGGGCCGGAGCCGCCGCGGCCGAGGTTGCGGCCCTCCCGCCAGAGGCTCAGATGGAGGTGGCCGCCGTTGCCGACCGTGCCGGGCTCGACCACGGGCGCGAAGGAGACCCGCAGGCCGTGCCGGTTGGAGACGGCGCGGATGGTGTGCCGGACCAGGACGGCGGTGTCGGCGGCGGCGACCGGGCCCTCGGGGGCGACGGAGACCTCGAACTGGCCCGGCGCGTACTCGGGGTGGATCTGCAGGACGTCGAGCCCCTGCTCGCCGAGGGCGCGCAGGACGTCCCGCAGGTAGTCGGAGAGGTCGGTGAGGCGGTGCATCCCGTACGCGGGGCCGTGGGTGGGGTACTGCGGCTCGTCCGCCGGGGCGCCGGCGAGGGCGGCCACCCACTCGACCTCGATGCCGGCCTTGAGGCCCAGCCCGCGCGCGGCGGCCGTGGCCTCCATCCGGCGGGCGAACAGCCGCTGGCAGCCGGGGTGCGGGGCGCCGGCCTGGGTGTGCCGGTCCCCCGGGGCCCAGGCCCAGCCGGGCTGGGCGGCGAGCGGGACGACCCGGTCGAGGTCGGGGTACAGGCGCAGGTCTCCGGTGGGGCCGCCGATGATCGGGCTGGTCGTGATCCCGTCGTCGGCGAGGAACACGTCGAAGCAGGGGGCGGCGCCGACGCCCCACTGGGCGGCGTGGACGAGGGTGCCGAGCGGCACGGCCTTGACCCGGGTGATGCCGGCGTTGTCCACCCAGGTGACGGCGACCGCCTCGACCCCGGCCGCGCGGAGCCGGTCGGCGGTGGCCTCGGCCTGCCGGGCGCGCTCGGCGCGCGGGGGCAGTTCGACGGCAGCCCGGGCGTCCACGCCGACGGCGATGGTGTCAGCAGTCATGCCTTCATGCTGCCCCCCGGGGTGGGCCCGCGTAACTCCTCGATCGGGTGGTTGGAACGGACGCGCGTCCTCCCGTTCACCCGTTCGGGGTGGGCCGGTCTTGCCGTCGTCCGCCCTCTTCCTACTGGGCAGTAGCTTCGCTACAGTGGCCGCACGCACCGCCGTCGGGCTTCGGGAGCCGCACCGACGGGTGCCGTGCGTCCTTCACCGGCCGGTGCCGCGAACCGCGGCGGGCCGGGTTTCCCTCCTCGTGTCAGCGTCGCTCCGTTCACCTCCGAGCGCCTGAGCACCACGGCACACCCGCGGTTCGGCCGGAGCGGACCGGCCGCTGCGCGGGTGGGCCGCACCCGTCATCCCTCCAGCCCCCGCGCGCGGACCCTCCTCCGGCGGGCTGCCGCCCCCTGCGTACGCACGGGCGCGGCGGCACGCCCGCCGGAGCGCGCGCGGGCCCTTCATGACTAGGAGTCAGGACCATGCAGCGTCCCTTCCCCACGGTCGCCGTGGTCGGCCTCGGCACGATGGGTGCCGGCGTCGCGGTGGCGGTCGCCAAGAGCGGCCGCCGGGTGATCGGCATCGAGGCCACCGAGGACTCGGCCGCCCGGGCACTGGCCCGGATCGAGGAGGCCACCGCGCACGCCGTCGAGCGGGCGCGGATCACCGCCGAGGAGCGCGCGGCCCTGCTCGCGCGGCTCTCCGTCGGCCACGAACTCTCCGCCGCCGCGGCCGCCGACCTCGTGATCGAGGAGGTGCCCGAGCAGCTGGAGCTCAAGCGTGAGGTCTTCGCCGAGCTGGACCGGATCTGCCCTCCGGAGACGGTGCTCGCCACCGGCACCACCGCGCTCTCGGTGACCCGGATCGCCGCCGCGACCGCCCGCCCGGACCGGGTGCTCGGCCTGCACTTCTTCAACCCGGTCCACACCATGAAGCTGGTCGAGGTGGTCCGCACGGTGCTGACCGCCCCGCAGGTCGCCGAGGACGCCGCCGGGTTCGCCCGGGACCTCGGCAAGGAGCCGGTCGCGGCCGGCGACCGGGCCGGTTTCGTGGTGAACGGCCTGCTGTTCGCCTACCTGAACCAGGCCGCCGCGATGTACGAGTCCAAGTACGCCTCGCGCGAGGACATCGACGCCGCGATGCGGCTCGGCTGCGGCCTGCCGATGGGCCCGCTGGCGCTGCTCGACCTGATCGGCGTGGACACCGCGCGGACCGTCCTGGAGGCGATGTACGAGCAGTCCAGGGACCGTCTGCACGCGCCCGCGCCGATCCTCGGCCAGCTGGTGTCGGCCGGTCTGCTGGGCCGCAAGTCCGGCCGCGGCTTCTACACCTACGAGGCGCCGGGCTCGTCCAGGGCCGTCGACGCGGCCACCGGCCCGGCGCAGCCGAAGGTGGCGGGCCGCGAGGTGCGGACGGTCGGCGTGTGCGGCTCGGGCACGATGGCGACCGGCATCGCCGAGGTGTTCGCGAAGTCCGGGTACACCGTGCTGCTGGCCGCGCGCAGCCAGGAGAAGGCGGACCGGGCCAAGGCGCAGCTGGCGAAGTCGCTGGAGCGCTCGGTGACGAAGGGCCGGATGAGCGCCGAGCAGCGGGACGCGGCGCTGGCCCTGGTGACGCCGGTCGGGCAGTACGCGGAGCTGGCCGAGGTCGACCTGGTGGTCGAGGCGGTGGCCGAGGACCTGGCGGTCAAGCGGGAGCTGTTCGCGACCCTGGACAAGATCGTCCGGCCGGGCGCGGTGCTCGCCACCACCACCTCCTCGCTGCCGGTGATCAGCTGCGCGACCGCCACCTCGCGGCCGCAGGACGTCGTCGGCATGCACTTCTTCAACCCGGCACCGGCGATGAAGCTGGTCGAGGTGGTCTCCACCGTGCTGACCGCGCCGGACGTCACCGCGACCGTCCTGGACCTGTGCGCCAAGGTGCGCAAGCACCCGGTGGAGTGCGGGGACCGGGCCGGCTTCATCGTCAACGCGCTGCTCTTCCCCTACCTGAACGACGCGGTGCGGATGCTCCAGGAGCACTACGCGACGGTGGACGACATCGACACCGCGATGAAGCTCGGCTGCGGCTACCCGATGGGCCCGTTCGAGCTGCTGGACGTGGTCGGCCTGGACGTCTCGCTGACCATCGAGCAGGTGCTGCACCAGGAGTTCCGCGAGCCGGGCCTGGCCGCCGCGCCGCTGCTGGAGCACCTGGTGGCGGCGGGCTGCCTGGGCCGCAAGACCGGCCGCGGGTTCCGCGACCACGCGCGCCGGTGACCGTGCCGCAGCCCGGCGGCGCCGCCCCCCGCGGGGCGGGGCCGGCCGGGAGCGCGCCGACGGCCGGGCAACCGCGCTCGGCCTGGAACCCCGGGACGGTGTCCGCCCGCTGGCCGCGCCCCGCCGTGACCGGCCCGGTCGCACCGGTCCGCCGGGGAAGGGCCGCCGGGGCGCAGCCGGGGCCGTGTAGCGTTCCGGACATGGATCGGGTTCAGTCAGCCACCCCGCAGCAGTCCGCCGCACCGCGCGCCGCCGACCGGCCGGCCACGTCGGCCGGGGGCACCGGCCCGGACGCCGGACCGGGCAGCCGCCGGGCCGCGGCACAGCGCCTGCAGATGCGCCAGGACCTGGCCACGGCCGCGATGGACCTGTTCGCCTCGCAGGGCTACGAGGAGACCACCGTCGACCAGATCGCGGCGGCGGCCGGGGTCGCCCGGCGCACCTTCTTCCGGTACTTCCGGTCGAAGGAGGAGGCGATCTTCCCGGACCACGACGACACGCTCGTCCGGGTCGCGGACCTGCTGGCCAGCGCCGAGCCCGAGGAGCACCCGCTCGACGTGGTCTGCCGGGGCATCAAGGAGGTGCTGCGGATGTACGCCTCCACCCCGGGGGTGTCGGTCGCGCGGTACCAGCTGATCCGCCAGGTGCCGGCGCTGCGCGAGCGGGAGATCGCCGTGGTGGCCCGGTACGAGCGGCTGTTCACCCGGTACCTGCTGGGCCGCTTCGACACCGGCGAGGACATCCCGTCGGGCTGGCAGCGCGGCGGCGAGGACGACTCGATGCTGGCCGAGGTGTCGGCGGCGGCCGTGGTCGCGGCGCACAACCACGTGCTGCGGCGCTGGCTGCGGGCCGGCGGCCGGGGTGACGTGGAGGCGCAGCTGGACCACTCCTTCGAGGTGATCCGGCGGACCTTCTGGGCGGCCAGCTCGCCCGGTGCCAGGCGCCGCGGGTCCCTGGTGGCACCCGGTGCCAATGGGACGCCCGGGGAGGTGCTCGCCGAGAGCGCACTGAGTGCCAGCCCCGGAGGTGAGGTACTCATCACAGTCGCCCGGACGGACGCTCCGCTGGACGTCGTGGTGGACAGCATCCGGGCCGCGCTGAGCGGCTCCGGGCGCGCCTGACGGGAGCGTTTCCGCAGGTCACAGAGGAATCGAAGGTCAAAAAGGGCCCGCGCCGAGGAATCGGCGGCGGGCCCTTTTCGTCCCTGTTCGGGTGTTCATGACAGCCGGCGAAAGTCGGCCAAATTGCTGACACCCGGTGTCTTTACGGCTGGCACAGGGTGCCACTACGTTGTTACCCACCAGTCGCGGCGCCGCGGCTCCCCACCTCGGCGCGCCGTCGTCCGGCGTTCCCACACCCCGGGAGCAGAGCGAGTACCACCCGGCCCACGGCCGGGCCCACCAGCCTGACCCGCCCACCACCCACCACAGCGAAGCCGGTGTCCGCTCCCGGCCTTCCCCAGACGCCCTGTGCGCCCTCACACAGGTACGCCTCCGGAGGCAGAGCCATGCAGCAAATCCTCGACGCGATCCTCAGCAACAACGCCACGGCGGAGGACTTCGCAGCGATCCAGCTCCCCGAGTCCTACCGGGCGGTCACGCTCCACAAGGACGAGGAGCAGATGTTCGCCGGCCTCGACAGCCGCGACAAGGACCCCCGCAAGTCCCTCCACCTCGACGACGTCGCCCTGCCCGAGCTCGGCCCGGGCGAGGCCCTCGTCGCCGTCATGGCCAGTGCGGTCAACTACAACACCGTGTGGAGCTCGATCTTCGAGCCGGTCTCCACCTTCGGCTTCCTGGAGCGCTACGGCCGGCTGTCGCCGCTCACCAAGCGCCACGACCTGCCGTACCACGTCCTCGGCTCCGACCTGGCCGGTGTCGTCCTGCGCACCGGTGCCGGCGTCAACGCCTGGAAGCCCGGCGACGAGGTCGTCGCCCACTGCCTCTCGGTCGAGCTGGAGTCCCCGGACGGCCACAACGACACGATGATGGACCCGGAGCAGCGCATCTGGGGCTTCGAGACCAACTTCGGCGGCCTGGCCCAGCTGGCCCTGGTGAAGACCAACCAGCTGCTGCCCAAGCCCAAGCACCTCACCTGGGAGGAGGCCGCCTCCCCCGGTCTGGTCAACTCCACCGCCTACCGCCAGCTGGTCTCGCGCAACGGCGCCGGCATGAAGCAGGGCGACAACGTGCTGATCTGGGGCGCCAGCGGCGGCCTCGGCTCGTACGCCACCCAGTACGCGCTGGCCGGCGGCGCCACCCCGATCTGCGTGGTCTCCAGCCCGCAGAAGGCCGAGATCTGCCGCGCCATGGGCGCCGAGGCGATCATCGACCGCTCGGCGGAGGGCTACAGGTTCTGGAAGGACGCGGAGAACCAGGACCCGCGCGAGTGGAAGCGCCTGGGCTCCAAGATCCGCGAGTTCACCGGCGGCGAGGACGTCGACATCGTCTTCGAGCACCCGGGCCGGGAGACCTTCGGCGCCTCGGTGTACGTCACCCGCAAGGGCGGCACCATCGTCACCTGCGCCTCCACCTCCGGCTACATGCACCAGTACGACAACCGCTACCTGTGGATGTCGCTCAAGCGGATCGTCGGCTCGCACTTCGCCAACTACCGCGAGGCGTACGAGGCCAACCGCCTGGTCGCCAAGGGCAAGATCCACCCGACCCTGTCGAAGGTCTACTCCCTGGAGGAGACCGGCCAGGCCGCCCTCGACGTGCACCACAACAAGCACCAGGGCAAGGTCGGCGTGCTGTGCCTGGCCCCCGAGGAGGGCCTGGGCGTGCGCGACGCGGAGTTCCGCGCCACGCACCTCGACGCGATCAACCGCTTCCGGAACGTCTGAGGCCGATCCGATGACCGAGCCGCAGAAGCGCGACCGACCCTGGCTGATGCGCACCTACGCCGGACACTCCACCGCGAGCGACTCCAACGCGCTCTACCGGCGGAACCTGGCGAAGGGCCAGACCGGCCTGTCCGTCGCCTTCGACCTGCCGACCCAGACCGGCTACGACTCCGACCACATCCTCGCCCGCGGCGAGGTCGGCCGGGTCGGCGTGCCGGTGGGCCACGTCGGCGACATGCGCACCCTGTTCGACGGCATCCCGCTCGAACAGACCAACACCTCCATGACGATCAACGCCACCGCCATGTGGCTGCTGGCGCTCTACCAGGTGGTCGCCGAGGAGCAGGGCGCCGACATCGCCAGGCTCACCGGCACCACCCAGAACGACATCGTCAAGGAGTACCTGTCGCGCGGGACGCACGTCTTCCCGCCCGGCCCGTCGGTGCGCCTGATCACCGACATGATCGCCTACACGGTCGGCAACATCCCCAAGTGGAACCCGATCAACATCTGCAGCTACCACCTGCAGGAGGCCGGGGCCACGCCCGTCCAGGAGATCGCCTACGCGATGTGCACCGCCATCTCGGTGCTCGACGCGGTGCGCGACTCCGGGCAGGTGCCGGCCGAGCGCATGGGCGACGTGGTCGCGCGGATCTCCTTCTTCGTGAACGCCGGCGTGCGCTTCGTCGAGGAGATGTGCAAGATGCGCGCCTTCGCCCGGCTGTGGGAGAAGGTCACGCGCGAGCGCTACGGCGTCGAGGACCCCAAGCAGCGCCGGTTCCGCTACGGCGTGCAGGTGAACTCACTGGGCCTGACCGAGGCGCAGCCGGAGAACAACGTCCAGCGGATCGTGCTGGAGATGCTCGCCGTCACGCTCTCCAAGGACGCCCGCGCCCGGGCCGTCCAACTCCCGGCCTGGAACGAGGCGCTGGGCCTGCCCCGGCCGTGGGACCAGCAGTGGTCGCTGCGGATCCAGCAGGTGCTCGCCTACGAGTCCGACCTGCTGGAGTACGGGGACATCTTCAACGGCTCCGAGGTCATCGAGGCCAAGACGGCCGAACTGCTGGCCGGCGCCGAGGCGGAGATCGCGAAGGTGCTGGAGATGGGCGGGGTGATCCCGGCCGTCGAGTCCGGCTACCTGAAGTCCAACCTGGTCTCCTCGCACGCCGCCCGCCGGGCCCGGATCGAGTCCGGCGAGGACAAGATCGTCGGCGTCAACTGCTTCGACACCACCGAGGAGAGCCCGCTCACGGCCGACCTCGACACCGCGATCATGGTCGTCGACCCGGCCTCCGAGCAGTCCGTCCTCGCCGCCCTGGAGGCCTGGCGCGGACAGCGCGACGAGGCCGCCGCCCAGCAGGCGCTGGCGGAGCTCAAGACCGTCGCCGCCACCGACGCCAACCTGATGCCGGCCACGCTCGCCTGCGCCCGGGCCGGCGTCACCACCGGGGAGTGGTCCTTCGCCCTGCGCGAGGTCTTCGGCGAGTACCGCGCCCCCACCGGCGTCGGCGGCGCCCCGGTCGCGGTCGCGGCCGAGCCCGGCGGCGAACTGGCCGCCGTGCGCGCCGCCGTGGCCGCCACCGCCGGGGAGCTGGGCGCCGACAAGCTGCGCCTGCTGGTCGGCAAGCCCGGCCTCGACGGGCACTCCAACGGCGCCGAGCAGATCGCCGTCCGGGCCCGCGACGCCGGGTTCGAGGTGGTCTACCAGGGCATCCGGCTCACGCCGGAGCAGATCGTCTCCGCGGCCGTCGCGGAGGACGTCCACTGCGTGGGCCTGTCGATCCTCTCCGGCGCGCACTCCGAGCTCGTGCCCGACGTGCTGCAGCGCCTGCGGCGGGCCGGGGTGGAGGATGTCCCGGTGATCGTGGGTGGCATCATCCCGGCAGCGGACGGCGAGGCCCTCAAGGCCGCCGGCGTCGCCGCCGTGTTCACCCCGAAGGACTTCGGCATCACGACCATCATCGGCCGGATCGTGGACGAGATCCGGCTGGCCAACAAGCTCCAGCCGTGGACGCCCGCACCGACCCCGGCCACGAACTGACCAGCTGACCAGCTGACCACTGGGAAGGAACAGAACCACCCTCATGAGCACTGTCAACCGCCTGCGCCCGCGCCGCTCCTGCCTCGCCGTGCCCGGCAGCAACCCGCGCTTCCTGGAGAAGGCCCAGGGCCTGCCCGCCGACCAGGTCTTCCTCGACCTGGAGGACGCCTGCGCCCCGCTGGTCAAGGAGAGCGCCCGCCACAACATCGTCGACGCCCTCAACAACGGCGACTGGGGCGGCAAGACCCGCGTCGTCCGCGTCAACGACTGGACCACCCACTGGACCTACCGCGACGTGATCACCGTCGTCGAGGGCGCCGGCCCCAACCTCGACTGCATCATGCTGCCGAAGGTCCAGGACGCCGAGCAGGTCAGGGCGCTCGACCTCCTCCTCACCCAGATCGAGAAGACCATGGGCTTCGAGGTCGGGAAGATCGGCATCGAGGCGCAGATCGAGAACGCCAAGGGCCTGATCAACGTCGACGCCATCGCCGAGGCCTCGCCCCGGCTGGAGACCATCATCTTCGGCCCCGCCGACTTCATGGCCTCGATCAACATGAAGTCCCTGGTGGTCGGCGAGCAGCCGCCCGGCTACAACGCCGACGCCTACCACTACATCCTGATGCGCATCCTGATGGCCGCCCGCGCCAACGACCTCCAGGCGATCGACGGCCCGTACCTGCAGATCCGCAACCAGGAGGGCTACCGCGAGGTCGCCGGCCGCTCCGCCGCCCTCGGTTTCGACGGCAAGTGGGTGCTGCACCCCGACCAGGTCGCCGCCGCAAACGAGATCTACTCGCCCTCGCAGGAGGACTACGACCACGCCGAGCTGATCCTCGACGCCTACGACTACTGCACCTCCGCGGCGGGCGGCGCCAAGGGCTCGGCGATGCTCGGCGACGAGATGATCGACGAGGCCAGCCGCAAGATGGCCCTGGTCATCGCCGGCAAGGGCCGGGCCGCCGGCATGGAGCGCACCACCAAGTTCGAGATCCCGGAAAGCTGAGGGCCTGAGCCATGCAGTTCGGACGCACCTACGAGGAGTTCGAGGTCGGCGCGGTCTACAAGCACTGGCCCGGGAAGACCGTCACCGAGTACGACGACCACCTGTTCTGTCTGCTCACCATGAACCACCACCCGCTCCACATGGACACCAACTACGCGGAGAAGACGACCGACTTCGGGAAGAACGTCGTCGTGGGCAACTACATCTACTCGCTGCTGCTCGGCATGTCCGTCCCGGACGTCTCGGGCAAGGCGATCGCCAACCTGGAGATCGAGTCGCTGCGGCACGTCGCGCCGACCTTCCACGGCGACACGATCTACGGCGAGACCACCGTCCTCGACAAGTGGCCCTCCAAGTCCAAGGACGACCGGGGCATCGTCTACGTCGAGACCAAGGGGTACAAGCAGGACGGCACGGTCGTCTGCATCTTCCGCCGCAAGGTGATGGTGCCGACCGAGACGTACACCAAGGAGCGCGGCGGCGAACAGCCCGGCCGTCCCACCCCTCTTTCCTGAACCCGCACCTCTCCTCCCCATGCCCCGGAGGGGCAGGCCGCCGTCATCGGCCGACCCCCACCCGGAACGGGGGCCCTGCTGCCGCAGCCACGCCGGCAGGGCCCCCGGCAATCCCCCCCCCCGACTTTTCACGACAAATCGGAGCCGCACGATGGGACGCCTCGCACAGACCGACGGCCTCACCGAGATCCAGCGGGACATCCTCGCCACCGTGCGGGATTTCGTCGACAAGGAGATCATTCCGGTCGCGACCGAGCTGGAGCACAAGGACGAGTACCCGACCGCCATCGTCGAGGGGATGAAGCAGCTCGGCCTCTTCGGCCTCACCATCCCCGAGGAGTACGGCGGCCTCGGCGAGTCGCTGCTCACCTACGCCCTCGTGGTGGAGGAGATCGCCCGCGGCTGGATGTCCGTCTCCGGCATCGTCAACACGCACTTCATCGTGGCGCACATGATCAACGCCCACGGCACGCAGGAGCAGAAGGACTACTTCCTGCCGAAGATGGCGGCCGGCGAGATCCGCGGCGCGTTCTCGATGTCCGAGCCCGGCCTCGGCTCCGACGTCTCGGCCATCTCCACCAAGGGCGTCAAGGACGGCGACTTCTACGTCCTCAACGGCCAGAAGATGTGGCTCACCAACGGCGGCACCTCCACCCTCGTCGCGGTCCTGTGCAAGACCGACGAGGGCGGCAGCAGCCCGTACAAGAACATGACCACCTTCCTGATCGAGAAGACGGCCGGATTCGGCCCGAACCCGACCGTCCCCGGCCTCACCGTGCCCGGGAAGATCGAGAAGATGGGCTACAAGGGCGTCGACACGACCGAGCTGGTCCTCCAGGACGTCCGGATCCCGGCCGACCGGATCCTCGGCGGCGTCCCCGGCCGCGGCTTCTACCAGATGATGGACGGCGTCGAGGTCGGCCGCGTCAACGTCGCCGCCCGCGGCTGCGGCGTCGCCCGCCGTGCCTTCGAGCTCGGCATCTCCTACGCCCAGCAGCGCTCCACCTTCGGCAAGAAGATCGCCGAGCACCAGGCGATCCAGTTCAAGCTCGCCGAGATGGCCACCAAGGTCGAGGCCGCCCACCAGATGATGGTCATGGCCGCCCGCAAGAAGGACGGCGGCGAGCGCAACGACCTCGAAGCCGGCATGGCCAAGTACCTCGCCTCCGAGTACTGCAAGGAGGTCGTCGAGGACGCCTTCCGCATCCACGGCGGCTACGGCTTCTCCAAGGAGTACGAGATCGAGCGCCTCTACCGCGAGGCCCCGATGCTGCTCATCGGTGAAGGAACTGCGGAGATCCAGAAGATGATCGTCGGGCGCCGGCTCCTGGAGGAGTACCGGATCGCCGAGTGACCCCCGGGCCACCCCGGCCCGACGGGTGGCCCCCTGAACAGCCGGCCGACGGGCGTGCGGGCCCGTCCCGGCATCCCGCCGTGCCACGACGGCCCCGGCCTGGTCCGCCTGGGCCCCGGCACGGCCCCGGAAGCGGCCGCAGGGCGTAGAGCTGCAGCTACGCGCCCCGCGGCCGCTTCCGCACGCCGTGGCGGCGCCGCCGCGGGGCGTCCGGGAGCGGACGACTCGGACGCGGCGTTCCCCCGGCACACCCGCTGAGACAAGAGTCACCAGGCCGGTCCGGGCCCTTGGGAACCGGACGGCGGCGAGCTACGGTCGTATGAGTAGGCGTGACCTCGCGCCTGCGGAACGAGCAGGCGGGTTGCCCACCCACCGTGTGCTCCCGATAGCATCCACCGGGACAGCAGCCGTCCCTCTCTTACCCGATCCCGCGGTGGCCCCCGTCCAGCGGCCATGATCCCCCGCGACAAAGGTCTTCGATGCCCATCAGCCCGTCCCCTCACACCTCCGTCACGGACCGCGATGCCCTCGCAGCCACGACGGCCGGTCGGCGACCCCGCGTGACCATCGCGCGCGGAGCCACCCCCTGGTTCGTCCCCACCCTCGCCACGGCCGCCGTGACCACCGCCCTCACCCGGCGCAGCGGCAAGTGGGCCCTGGCGGCGGTACCGGCCTGCGCGCTCGGCGCGGGCATGCTGTGGTTCTTCCGCGACCCCGAGCGTGAGATCGGCACGGGCAGAGTGATCTCCCCCGCCGACGGCGTGGTGCAGAGCATCGACGCCTGGCCGGACGGCCGCACCCGGGTCGCCATCTTCATGAGCCCGCTCAACGTCCACGTCAACCGCGCGCCGCTGCCCGGCACGGTGACGTCGGTCGAGCACGTCGCGGGCGGGTTCGTGCCCGCGTTCAACAAGGACAGCGACCAGAACGAGCGGGTCGTCTGGCACTTCGACACCGAGCTCGGCGACATCGAGATGGTGCAGATCGCGGGGGCCGTGGCCCGCCGCATCGTGCCCTACGTCGACGCCGGCACCAAGGTCGCCCAGGGCGACCGGATCGGCCTGATCCGGTTCGGGTCCCGGGTCGACACCTACCTGCCGGCCGGCGTCGAGGTCGGCGTCGAGGTCGGCCAGAAGACCACAGCCGGGGTGACACGCCTTGACCGTGACTGATCCTGAGACGATCGTCGGCCTGGACGACGAGGAGACGGCGCTGCGCCGTCGCCGCTGGGCACGCGACCGCGAGCTCCGCGCGCCGCGCTCGCCGCAGCACCTGTCCACCGCCGACTTCCTGACCCTGGGGAACGCCGTCTGCGGCTTCCTGGCGATCTACTCGATCACCACCGGGGTCCTGATCCCGCACATCACCAACCCGGACGTCGCTCCGGACCGGCACAGCGCCGCCACCGCGGTGACGCTGCTGCTGATCGGCTCGATGTGCGACCTCTTCGACGGCCTGGTGGCGCGCAAGCTGCGTTCCTCCGCCCTGGGCGCCGAACTCGACAACCTGGCCGACCTGATCAGCTTCGGCATCGCGCCGGCCTACTTCGTCGCGGTCTGGGGCATGGTCTCGCAGGGCTCCAACCGGCCGCTGTCCGCGCTGATCGCGCTGACCGTGCTGCTCGCGGTGGTCCTGCGACTGGCCCGCTTCTCGGCCGTGAAGATGCGGCCCGGGGTGTTCCAGGGCATGCCCTGCCCGATGGGCGCCATGACGGTCATCGCGATCGTGCTGCTCGACCCGCCGTTCCTGCCCGGTCTGCTCGCCATCTTCGGCGCCGCGTACCTGATGGTCAGCCGGATCGAGTACCCGAAGCCGCAGGGCCTGCTGGCCACCGCCACGCTGTGCTGGATCGTGGTCTCCATCGGCTGCCTGGCCGCGTGGGCCACCGGCCTGCCGGGCGGCAACGCGCTCCTGCACGTCGGCGCCTTCGCCCAGATCGCGCTCGCGGCCATGGCGCCGCTGCTGGTCATCCGGCGCAAGGTCGGCCAGAAGGTCGGCGACGTCCGCGCCCGGCGGGCGGAGTCGCGGCTCGGCTGAGCCTCCCGCGCATGACGAAGGGGCCCGGATCCACTGCGGATCCGGGCCCCTTCCTCGTTCTCGCCTCCGGGCGCTCACGCCCCGCCGGTGTGGACGCTGAACGCCGAGCGGCGGGCCGCCCTGGCCACGCCCGGGTCCGGGTGCACGCCCGACACCGCCGTCAGCACCGAGGCCGCCCGCGGGTGCCCCGACTGCCGGGCCCGGGCGAACAGCCGCACCGGGTCGCCCGCCGAGGCGCCCTCCACGTGGCCGACCAGCAGCTCGGTCTCGCCGTGGTCCAGCACCGCGGCCGCCGTGTCCACCCAGAGCCAGGCCGCGTCCTCGGCACCCAGCACGTCGGCCGGGGACACGCCCTCGTCCGACTGCTCCGCGAGCCACAGCAGCGCGTACGGGCGCAGCACCGGCTCGTCCACGGCCGCGCGCACCGCCTGCTCGGCCGTGCCCCCGGCCACCCGCAGCGCTTCGAAGGCCAGGCCGCGCACGAGCGCGTCGTCGCCCTGGGCGGCGTCCAGCAGCTCGGCCACGGCGCGGTCCGCCGGGCGGGCCGCCACCCAGGCGCGGTACTCGGCCCGGGCCGGGCCCGGCGAGTAGTCGGCGCAGGCGTTCAGCAGCTCGTAGGCGCTCTGCTCGATGTGGCCGGCCGCGGTCTGGGCGACCGTGCAGATCTCCTCCAGCTTCGCCCGCACCGCCCAGTGCCCGAGCGGCGACAGTTCGGCGGCGTCGTTCCTGCGCACGACGGCACCGACGGCCGCGAGGCCGTCCAGCATCCAGTCCAGGACGGCGGCGACGTCCGCGGGCGCGGCCGGGGTGTCGATCTGCGGCTCGCGGCAGGTGCCGCGGACCGCCGACACCGCGGAGGCGGCGTGCGGCACGGGCGACAGGCCCGCACCCCCGCTGCCGCCGACCCGGCGCTCGTCCAGGCCGCGGCGCAGCAGCTCCAGGAGCTCGCTGTCGGCGACCGGGCCGTCCACCAGGTGCAGGAAGGAGAGCAGCTGCGGGGCCTGGTCCACGGCCTGGCCGGCCAGCACCGTGAAGACGCCGCGCAGGGCGGCCGGCGGGACGGGCGCGAGCAGCGTCCAGGCGTCGAACAGCGCGGACCAGCCGCGCACCACGGCCTCGTCGTCGTGCTCCCAGGCGTGGAGCCGCCAGCCCGGCCCGGCGCCGCCGTCGCGGGCCTCGACCAGGCCGACCAGCAGCGCCTGGCCCCAGGCCTTGGCCGCGGCGCCGACCGTCATGGCCAGTGCGCGGCCCGCCGCGCGGGCGTCCTCGGGGAGCAGTTCGCCCCGCTTGTCGACCTCGCCGAGCTCCCCGGCCCAGCGGGCGATCCGGACGGCGTCCACCAGCATCCGGCGGGCCAGCGGGGCCAGCTCGGCGGGGGCCGGGAAGCCGTCCGGCACGGGGACCCGGCCGCGGCCGGGGGCGGGTGCGGGGCCTCGTCGGCGGGGTACGCCGCCCCCGCCCGGCCTGGCCCCGACGGGCCGGTGGGCCGTACCGGGAAGGCGGGTCACCGTCGCACCGGTACCGATCGTCGGTGGGAGCGGGGCATCACGGTCGCGCGGGTTCCGAGACGTCACGTCGAGCAGTCTTCCCCTTGCACCGGCCTTCTGTCACATCCGGTTGGTCGTACGGGCGGGCGGGTTGTGGCAGCACCTCCGCAAGATCGGGCAACAGCGGCAAACCGCCTGGCCGGAATCGTGTGGCGGGCTCATGCCAGGCCCGTTTGCGGTGGTCACGTGGGGTGTTCGAACGGATACGGAAAAGGCTTCGGCGAGGGGTGAATGGCCGACTCGCGCGGTGCGGACGACGGGTGGAGACGGGAACGCGCCCACCGGGCACGCCCGCCGCGAGTGCTCCGGGTGGATGCGGATCGGCCAGGTCGGCGACGGCGGACGCGGTGGCGGAAATCGACCGCGTCGACTTCCCGTTCCGGCGGAATCGGCTTCCGGTGCCCGGGTGGCGCGGGATGACGGGTGGGGGGAATGCGAGAAGAGGGGAAGCGGAGGCCGGGCGCAGGAATGACCGGCCGGAATGCCCCGGATTAACGGCTGCCGGTCCGGGTCAGAGGAGGGGGGTGAGCCAGCGCCGGAGGAGTTCCGAGTAGTGCGCGGGGTCGGAGTTCCACAGGGCCGCGTGGTCCGCGCCCGGGAAGGCCTGGAGGCTGACGACGTCGGAGCGGGCCGTGGCGAGGTGCCGGGCGGCCCGGAAGGGCGCGATCGGGTCGTCCGGGCTGTGCAGGACGAGGGTCGGCACGCGCAGGTCGGCGCCCTCGACGAGGCGCGCGAAGTCGGCCAGGTCGACCCCGGTGCGGCCCTCCGCGGCCAGCGCGCCGAGCTCCGCGACCGGCCTGGTGTGGCCGGCCCGGACCGCGTCGCGGCGGGCGGTGGCGGGCAGGTCGAGCACCGGCGAGTCCAGGACGATCCCGGCGATCGCCCCCGACCAGGCCGAACGGGCCGCGGCGTGCAGGCACATCGTGGCGCCCACCGACCAGCCGTAGAGGATCACCCGGCCGGCGCCGCTGTCGAGGGCGAGCCGCACGGCCGACTCCACGTCGCGCCACTCGGTCTCACCGAAGTGGCTGAGCCCGTCCGGCGAGGCGGGGGCGCCCTGGTCGCCGCGGTAGGTGACGGCGAGGGCGGGCAGCGCGAGGCGCTGGAGGACGGGCAGCACGGGGAGCGTCTGGGAGCGGTCGGCGCCGGGGCCGTGCACGAGGACCACCCAGGTGCCGCGCTTGCCGTCCAGGCGCCAGGCGGGCATCGCGCCCAGCTCGCCGGCGACGGCGGTCTCGGTGAACGGGAGGCCGAGGGAGGTCGTCGGGTCGCCGAGGTGCACGCGCGGGGTGAACCGGACCTCGGTGCCGGGCGTCAGGGTGCCCCGGTCGGCGCGGACCAGGCGGCGGGTGACGCCCTGTTCGTCGCTGTGCAGGATGTCGTCGACGACGGCGTGGCCGTCGCCGTCCCACTCCAGCGCCCAGCGGCCGGGGTGGAGGGCCGAGGGCGTCCGGTTGAAGGTGATCCGGCCGGCGGCGAGGCTCTGCACCAGGACGGGTCCGGACTCCGGCACGGCGGTCTCCGGCCGCACCAGCCGCTCGGACGCCCGCCGGCCGACGACCAGCACGGCGACCCCGGTGCCGACGGCGGCCGCTGCCACGGCGGCTGCGGTTCCCCAACGCATATCGCTCCCCGCTCTGTGAGTCTGCTGGGGACAAGTTCACTGGCGGGTGGGGGCGGCGGCCAGGCGGGATGGGCTGTACGGGGGACGGGGGGGAGACGGGGGACGGGGCGGGGTCAGACCGGGATCTCCGTTTGGATGCGGCCGAGGAGTTCCCAGAAGCGCGGCGCCAGGGGGCGGTCGCGCGGGGGGAGGGTGGGCGTCGCGGCACCCCAGTGCGGGGAGGAGACCTGGTGCTCCTGGTGCAGGGCCGTCAGGACGGCCGCGAGGTCGTCCTCGTGGACCGGCACGAGCCGCGCGACCGCCCGCAGGTGGGGCTGCCAGCGCCCGTCCACGCACCTGCGCAGCCGCTGGTCGAGCTCGGCGCCGCGGCCCGTGACCTCCACGAGTTCGGTGAGCCGCAGTCCGAGCACCTGGGCGAGCGCGTGCGTCCGCTCCTCGTCGCCGTCCCACGTCCCGGTGAGTTCGGCCTCCTGGTAGACGCGCAGGGCGACGCCGATGCGACGGGCGGCGGTGTCCTGGCTCAGTTCGCGGGCCACGCGGTGGTCGCGCAGGAGGGCCGGGCGGGTGCCCATGAGCTGGGCGGGCGGGCACCACAGGGCGCGCGCGAGGGCGATGAACTCCTCCTCGGTGGGGCGCAGCTCTCCGCTCTCCCAGGCGATGACGTGCGTGGGCAGCAGCCGGACGCCGTGCGCGGCCATGCCGCGGGCGACCTGTCCGGGGGTCAGGCCGAGCCCGGCGCGGTGGGCGCGGGCCGCGGCGGGCGAGAACGGCACCGGGGACAAGGCGGGAGGCTGTCTTCGTCGCATGTGAACGAACGCTAGGGCCGGTACGAACGGGCCCCCCAGCCGCCGAACGCACGAAGCGCCGCGGGAGGCGCGCGCGCACCGCTGGAGGATCGCACGAGATGTCATGCTCCTGCGGCGGCCGTACTCGGAGGTAGTGACGGGGCGTTCGGGGGCGCGCGCCGGGCCTCCCGCGTGTGACCAACCCCTCCGTGACCTCGGTTGACTCCCGGTTCGGCCGCGTGATGGGATCCCAGGGCCAAACGGAGGCATGCAGAGGAAGCCGGTGCGAGTCCGGCGCGGTCCCGCCACTGTCACCGGGGAGCACGGCCGGAACGATTCCCTCCTTGCCCGCCGACGGGCAGGAGGGGCCCACAGGCGGACCGTCAGTCTTCGCTGACGGGCTGCCGGAAGGCTCCGGAGGTGCGTTCGACCCGGAAGCCAGGAGACTCTCGCCCCCGGTACGTCGATCCAGGGCGCGGACCCTGAGTGAGGACTCGCACGCGATGCAGGCTGCCCCGACCCGCCGAGCCCTCCCCTGTCCCCCGCCGTCGTGCGCCCGCTGACCAGCGCCGCCGCGTTCGCGGTCGGCGCCGTCGCGGGCTACCTGGCGGACGCCCGCTACGCCGACCCCCGCCGCGGCCACCCGGTGGCCGTCTTCGGCGGTGCGGCGACCCGCCTGGAGCGCCGGATGTGGCGCGACGACCGGGCCGCCGGGGCCGCGTACACGGCGCTCTGCGTGGGCGCCGTCGCGGCGGGCGCGGTGGTGCTGGAGCGGACGGCCGGCCGCAGGCCGCTGGGGCGGGCCGCGCTGGCCGCCGCCGCGACCTGGACGGTGCTCGGCGGCACCTCGCTGACCCGGGAGGCGCGCACGATCGGCCGGGCGCTGGCCGCGGGCGACCTGCCCGCCGCCCGGGAGCGGCTGCCGCACCTGTGCGGGCGCGACCCGAGCGCACTGGACGGGCAGCAGATCGCCCGCGCCGTCGTGGAGTCGGTGGCCGAGAACACCGCGGACGCCGTCGTGAACGCGCTGGCCTGGGGCGCGCTCGCCGGCACGCCCGGCCTGCTGGCCTTCCGCGCCGTCAACACGCTGGACGCGATGGTGGGCCACCGCTCGCCGCGCCACGCCCGGTTCGGCTGGGCCTCGGCCCGGCTGGACGACGTGGCGGGCTGGCCCGGCGCCCGGCTGACGGCGCTGCTCACGGTGGCCGCCGCGCCGCAGCCGCGGACCGCCTGGCGGGTGTGGCGGCGGGACGGTTCGGCGCACCCGAGCCCGAACGCGGGGCAGGCCGAGTCGGCGTTCGCGGGCGCCGTGGGCGTGCGGCTGGGCGGCACGCTGCGGTACGGCGAGCGCGTCGAGCACCGGCCGGTGCTGGGCGCGGAGCTGCGGCCGGTGACGGTGGACGACATCGAGCGGGCCTGCGCGCTGTCGCGGCGGGTGGGCGCGCTGGCACTGGGTACGACGGTCGCGGGGCACGTCCTGCTGCGATCGCTGCTGAGGAGGGGAAGGGCATGACCAACGCGCTGCTGGTCGCGGGGACGACCTCGGACGCGGGCAAGAGCGTCGTCACGGCGGGCATCTGCCGCTGGCTGGCCCGCCGTGGCGTCCGGGTGGCGCCGTTCAAGGCGCAGAACATGTCACTGAACTCCTTCGTGACGGCCGACGGCGCCGAGATCGGCCGCGCCCAGGCGATGCAGGCCCAGGCCGCCCGGGTGGAGCCGGAGGCGGCGATGAACCCGGTGCTGCTCAAGCCCGGCGCGGACGGCCGCAGCCAGGTGGTGCTGCTGGGCAGGCCGGTCGCCGAGGTGGGCGCGCTGGACTACCGCGAGCGCAAGCCCGTCCTGCTGGAGCGCGCCCTGGAGTGCCTGGCGGACCTGCGCCGGCGGTACGACGTGGTGGTGTGCGAGGGCGCGGGCTCGCCCGCCGAGATCAACCTGCGCGACCGGGACATCGCCAACATGGGCCTGGCGACGGCCGCCCGGTTGCCCGTCGTGGTGGTCGGCGACATCGACCGCGGCGGCGTGTTCGCGGCGATGTTCGGGACACTGGCGCTGCTGTCCGAGGAGGACCAGCGGCACGTGGCCGGCTGGTTCGTCAACAAGTTCCGCGGGGACGCCCGGCTGCTGGCGCCCGGCCTGGAGATGCTGCACGGCCTGACCGGCCGTCCGGTGCTCGGCACGCTGCCGATGCTGCCGGGGCTGTGGCTGGACGCCGAGGACTCCCTGGACCTGTCGACGGTCGTGGACCGGGTCGACGGGCGCGGGCCGCTCGGGGCGGACGTGCTGCGGGTGGCCGTGGTGCGCTTCCCGCGGCTGTCGAACTTCACCGACCTGGACGCGCTGGCGCAGGAGCCCGGCGTCCTCGTCCGCTGGGCGACCAGGCCGGAGGAACTCGCCGACGCCGACCTCGTCGTGCTGCCCGGCACCCGGGCCACCGTGGCCGACCTCGCCTGGCTGCGCGAGCGCGGGCTGGAACCGGCGCTGCGGGCGCGGGCGGCGGCCGGGAAGCCCGTCCTCGGGGTCTGCGGCGGCTACCAGATGCTGGCGGGCTCGATCGTCGACGACGTCGAGTCCAAGGCCGGTGCCGTCGACGCGCTCGGCCTGCTGCCGACGCACGTGCGGTTCGGCGTGGAGAAGGTGCTCGCCCGGCCGGTCGGCGAGGCGTACGGGCAGCGGGTCGAGGGCTACGAGATCCACCACGGGGTGGTCGCGGTCGAGGGAGGCGAGCCCTTCCTCGACGGGTGCCGGGTGGGCTCGGTGTGGGGCACCACCTGGCACGGCGCGCTGGAGAACGACGGGTTCCGCCGGGAGTTCCTGCGCGAGGTGGCCGCGCTGGCGGGCCGCGCGTTCGTCCCGGCACCGGACACCTCGTTCGCCGAGGCGCGCGAGGCCCGGCTGGACCGCCTGGGGGACCTGATCGAGGAGCACGCGGACACCGACGCGCTGTGGAAGCTGATCGAGGGCGGGGTGCCGGCGGCCGGATCGCTGCCGTTCCTGCCGCCCGGTGCGCCTGAGGAGGCTG
This sequence comes from Kitasatospora sp. NPDC048722, assembly GCF_040650235.1. Classification (NCBI taxonomy): domain Bacteria; kingdom Bacillati; phylum Actinomycetota; class Actinomycetes; order Kitasatosporales; family Streptomycetaceae; genus Kitasatospora; species Kitasatospora sp. NPDC048722. The sequence goes on along the minus strand of NZ_JBEZGX010000006.1, from coordinate 116,817 downwards.
GCAAGGCATGAGTGACGTCCGCTACCCGTTCACCGCGGTCGTCGGGATGGCCGACCTGCGGCTCGGACTGCTGCTGAACGCGGTCTCCCCGGCCGTGGGCGGCGTGCTGGTGCGCGGCGAGAAGGGCACCGCCAAGTCGACGATGGTCCGTGCGCTGGCCGGCCTGCTGCCGTCCATCGCCACGGTCGACGACTGCCGCTTCTCCTGCGACCCGGCCGCGCCCGACCCGCAGTGCCCGGACGGACCGCACGCCTCCTCCGGGAACAGTGAACGGCCCTCCCAGCTGGTCGAGTTGCCGGTCGGCGTGGCCGAGGACCGGATCGTCGGCTCGCTCGACCTGGAGCGCGCGCTCGCCGAGGGCGTCAAGGCGTACGAGCCCGGGCTGCTCGCCAAGGCGCACCGCGGGGTGCTCTACATCGACGAGGTGAACCTGCTCCAGGACCACGTCGTCGACCTGCTGCTGGACGCCGCCGCGATGGGCCGCTCCTACGTCGAGCGCGAGGGCGTCTCGGTACGGCACGCGGCCCGGTTCCTGCTGGTCGGCACGATGAACCCGGAGGAGGGCGAGCTGCGGCCGCAGCTGCTCGACCGCTTCGGCCTGACCGTGGAGATCGCCGCGACGCGCGACCCGGCCGAGCGCGCCGAGGTCGTCCGGCGCCGGCTCGCCTACGACGCGGACCCGGCCGGCTTCGCGGCGCGGTTCGCCGACGAGGAGCGGGCGCTCGCCGAACGGATCACCGCCGCACGGGAGTTGCTGCCCAAGGTCGAGCTCAAGGACGTGGCACTCCGGCAGATCACGGCCGTGTGCGCCGCGTTCGAGGTGGACGGGCTGCGCGCCGACATCGTCATGGCGCGGACGGCCGTCGCGCTGGCCGCGTGGGACGGCCGCACGGAGGTGCTGGAGGAGGACGTGCGCAAGGCCGCCCAGCTCGCGCTGCCGCACCGGCGCCGCCGCAACCCGTTCGACGCGCCCGGACTGGACGAGGAACAGCTGGACCGGACGCTGGAGGAACACGCGCAGCCCGAGGACTCCCCGGAGGACTCCCCCGAGACGGAAGCTGACGGCGACGGCCCGGACGGTGACGGTGACGGTCCCGGCCCCGGCCCCGGCGACGACGGCGGCCCCGGCCCGGACGGCGGCGGCGCACCGGAGCCCGAGGGCGGTCCGCAGGCCCCGGAGGCCGCCGCCTCGGACCTCGCCGAGCAGCAGCCCGTCCCGGCCCAGCACCCCGCCCCCGCGCGGGAGTCCGCGCCGGTCGCGGCCGGCGACCCGTACCGCACCCGGCTGTTCGCCGTGCGCGGCACCGGCCACGGCGCGCAGGGCCGCCGCTCCCCCGCCGAGACCGACAGCGGGTACACCGTCCGCGCGCGGCGCCCCCAGGGCGCCCTCAGCCGCCTGCACCTGACCGCCACCCTCCAGGCCGCCGCGCCGCACCAGGTGGCGCGCGGGCGCTCCGGCGCCGCGCTCGTGCTGCGCAAGGACGACTTCCGCGAGCAGGTGCGCAAGGGCCGCGAGTCCAACCTGGTGCTGTTCGTCGTCGACGCCTCCGGCTCGATGGCCGCCCGGCAGCGGATGACCGCCGTCAAGGGCGCCGTGCTGTCGCTGCTGATGGACGCCTACCAGCGGCGCGACAAGATCGGCATGATCACCTTCCGCGGCGCGGGCGCCGAGCTGGCGCTCCCGCCGACCTCGTCCGTCGAGGTCGGCGCGGCCCGGCTGGAGTCGCTGCCCACCGGCGGCCGGACCCCGCTGGCCGCCGGCCTGCTGCGCGCCCACGAGGTGCTGCGGATCGAGCGGCTGCGCGACCCGGCCCGCCGCCCGCTGGTCGTCGTCGTCACCGACGGACGGGCCACCGGCGGTCGCGACGCACTCGCGCAGTCCCGGCGCGCGGCCGGGCTGTTCGCCGCCCAGGGCGTCGCGAGCGTCGTCCTGGACTGCGAGTCCGGCCCCGTCCGGCTCGGCCTCGCCCGCACCCTCGCCGGGCACCTCGGCGGCACCTCCGTCACCCTGGACGAGCTGCGCGCCGAGGGCGTCGCCTCGCTCGTCCGCGAAAGTCGCGACAACCGTGCAACCACCATGCGAAAGGCGGCCTGAGCAGCATGCCCAAGGGTGTTCCCGAGAGCGTTCCCGACGACGGCCTGACGACCCGCCAGCGCCGCACGCAGCCGATCACCGCCGTGCACACCGGCCCCGGCAAGGGCAAGTCCACGGCCGCGTTCGGCATGGCGCTGCGGGCCTGGAACCAGGGCTGGTCCGTCGGGGTGTTCCAGTTCGTGAAGTCCGCCAAGTGGAAGGTGGGCGAGGAGAACGCGCTGCGCGTCCTCGGCGCCTCCGGCGAGGGCGGCACCGTCGACTGGCACAAGATGGGCTCCGGCTGGTCGTGGATCCAGCGCTCCAGCGAGATGGAGATGGACAGCGAGGCCGCCGCCAAGGAGGGCTGGGAGCAGGTCAAGCGCGACCTCGCGGCCGAGACCTACCGCTTCTACGTGCTCGACGAGTTCACCTATCCGATGCACTGGGGCTGGGTCGACCCGGAGGAGGTCGTGTCCGTGCTCAAGGACCGGCCGGGCAGCCAGCACGTCGTCATCACCGGCCGGTACGCCCCCGAGGCGCTCACCGGCTTCGCCGACCTCGTCACCGAGATGACCAAGGTCAAGCACCCCATGGACGCCGGCCGCAAGGGCCAGCGCGGCATCGAGTGGTGATTCCTTGAGCATCCCCCGCCTCGTCGTCGCCGCGCCCTCCTCGGGCGCGGGCAAGACCACCGTCGCCACCGGCCTGATCGCCGCGCTCGCCGCCCGCGGGCTCGCGGTCTCCCCGCACAAGGTCGGCCCGGACTACATCGACCCCGGCTACCACGCGCTGGCCGCCGGGCGCCCGGGACGCAACCTGGACGCCTTCCTGTGCGGGCCGGAGCGGATCGCGCCGCTGTTCCTGCACGGCGCGGCCGGGGCCGACGTCGCCGTCGTCGAGGGCGTCATGGGGCTGTTCGACGGGGCGTCGGGGCGCGGGGAGCTGGCGTCCACCGCGCACGTCGGCAAGCTGCTGCGCGCGCCGGTGGTGCTCGTGGTGGACGGCAGCTCGCAGTCCCGGTCGGTGGCCGCGCTGGTGCACGGCTTCGCCTCCTGGGACCCGGAGGTGCGGCTCGCGGGGGTGATCCTCAACCGGGTCGCCTCCGACCGCCACGAGCAGCTGCTGCGCGAGGCCCTGGAGGAGGGCTCCGGCGTGCCCGTGCTGGGCGCGCTGCGCCGCTCCACGGCCGTCGCGACGCCCTCGCGCCACCTCGGGCTGATCCCGGCCGTGGAGCGGTCGGCGGAGGCCCTGAAGGCCGTCGCGGACATGGGGGACCTCGTCGCCGCCTCGGTGGACCTGGACGCGGTGCTGGCGCTGGCCAGGACCGCACCGGCATTGGACGCCGAGCCGTGGGACCCGGCGGCCGAGGTCGCACCGGTCGCCGGTCGGCCCCGGATCGCCGTGGCGGGCGGCGCCGCGTTCTCCTTCTCGTACGCCGAGAACGCCGAACTCCTCGCCGCCGCCGGGGCGGAGGTCGTCCCCTTCGACCCGCTGCACGCCTCGGGGCTGCCCGAGGGAACCGCCGGGCTCGTCATCGGCGGCGGGTTCCCCGAGCTGTACGTCCGGGAGCTGAGCGGGAACGCACGACTGCGCTCGGCGATCCGGGAGTTCGCCGCCGCCGGCGGACCGATCGCGGCCGAGTGCGCCGGACTGCTCTACCTGGGGCGGGAACTGGACGGAAGACCGATGTGCGGCGTGCTCGACACCACCGCCCGGATGACCGAACGGCTCACCCTCGGCTACCGGGAGGCCGTCGCCCTGCACGACTCCCCGCTCGGCCCGGCCGGCACCCGGCTGCGCGGCCACGAGTTCCACCGCACGGTCTGCGAGCCGGCCGCGGGCGACCACCCCGCCTGGGGCTGGCGCCAGCCCACCGGCCCCCGCACCGAGGGCTTCGCCGGCGGCAACGTCCACGCCTCCTACCTGCACCTGCACTGGGCCGGCACCCCGGAACTCGCCACGTCCTTCGCCTCCGCCGCAGCGGCCTACGGGGGTTCGCGCTGAACGTCATCGTCCTCAACGGAGGCTCCAGCTCGGGCAAGTCGAGCATCGCGCGCCACCTCCAGGACCTGCTGCCGGAGCCGTGGCTGCACCTCGGCACGGACACCCTGGTCGACGCGCTGCCGCCACGGCTGCGCGAGGGCGGCGAGGGGATCGGTGGTCTGGCGGGCGAGGACGCCGACGGTGTGGTGAGCGTCGGACCGGCGTTCGCGGCGCTCGACGCGGCCTGGACGACCGGGGTCGCGGCGATGGCGCGGGCCGGCGCCCGGATCGTGGTCGACGAGGTCTTCCTCGGCGGCGCGGCCTCGCAGCAGCGGTGGCGGGCGGCGCTGGACGGCCTGGACGTGCTCTGGGTCGGCGTGCGCTGCGACGCCGCCGTCGCGAGCGCCCGGGAGGCGGCGCGCGGCGACCGGGCCGCCGGGATGGCCGCGGCGCAGGCGGAAGCGGTGCACTCCGGTGTGACGTACGACGTGGAGGTGGACACCTCCCGGACGGATGCGGTCGGTTGCGCCCGAATCGTCCTCGGGCACCTCCCCGGGTGCGATCGACTGCCCGCCAGAACCGTCGAGAGAGGCTCCCCCATGCCCAAGCTGCACACGTACACCACCGAGGTCACCTGGACCGGCAACCGGGGCACCGGCACGAGCGACTACCGCTCCTACGGCCGCGACCACGACGTCGCCGCCGACGGCCGGCCGACCATCCCCGGCTCGTCCGACCCCGCCTTCCGCGGCGACCCGGCCCGCTGGAACCCCGAGCAGCTGCTCCTCGCGTCGATCTCGCAGTGCCACCTGCTCTGGTACCTGCACCTGTGCGCCGTCAACGGCGTCGTCGTGACCTCGTACGTCGACAACCCGGTCGGCACGATGGCCGAGACGCCCGAGGGCGGGCACTTCACCTCGGCGGTGCTGCACCCGCGGATCGAGGTCGCGTCCGAGGGCATGGTCGAGAAGGCGCTCGCCCTGCACGCCGACGCGCACCGGGCCTGCTTCATCGCGAGCTCGGTCAACTTCCCGGTCCGGCACGAGCCGGTGGTGACGGCCGCGGGGTAGGGCGTGCCCTGACGCCGCGGCACCCGGCCCGAGCCGAAAGGGGCGCCCTCTCCGTCAGAGCGCCAGCGTCTGCCAGCCCCGGGTGATCTGGTCGTGGACGGCCGCCGGGTCCGGGGCCGCCTGCCGGGCCTCCTGCCGGGCCGCCGCGAGCGCGGCCAGCAGGGCCGCCCCGTCCGCCGGGCGCTGCGCGGGGTCGATGGCCAGGGCGCGGGCCACGACGGCGGCGAGCCCCGGATCGAGGTCCCGGACCGCCGCCACCGCGGCCGGTTCGGGCCCGGTCTCCACGATCCGGCGGATCACCGCGCCCGTGCTGGTGGCCGCGAACGGGCTCGCGCCGTGCGCCGCGCACACCACGCAGCACGCCCACGCCCACACGTCGGCGGCCGTGCCGACCCGCTCGTCGCCGAACTGCTCCGGTGCCATGTACGTGAGGGTGCCGGGCCCGCCGCCGGTCATGGTGAGCCGGGTGCCGTCCACGATCGCCGCGATGCCGAAGTCGAGCAGGCGCGGGCCGGCCGTCGTCAGCATGATGTTCGCCGGCTTGAGGTCCCGGTGGACCAACCCCAGCCGGTGCACCCCGGACAGCGCCACGGCCAGCGCGAGCGCCAGGGCACGCAGCGCCTCGGCGGAGCGGATCGGCCCCTGCTCGCGCAGGTGGACGTCGAGCGGGCGGCCGTCCAGCAGCTCCATGGCGAGGTACGGGCGGCCCTGGTCGACGCCCGAGTCGAGCACCCGGGCGGTGTAGGCGCCCGGGACCATCGCCAGCACCTCGGACTCGCGCTGGAACCGGCGCAGGAGCTCCGCGTCGTCGAGGAGTTCGAGGTTGATGGTCTTGAGCGCGACCTGCGTCGCGGAACCCTGCCGCTGGGCGAGGTACACCGTGCCCATGCCGCCCGAGCCGATCCGGCCCAGGAGCTGGTAGCCGCCGATGACGCGGGGCTCGTGGGAGCCGAGCGGCTGCCCGAGGGACGGGACGGGCGGGGCCGGCTGGGACTGCGCGGTCGACGGCGCGGGTGCGGGCGGCGCGAACTGCGGTACGGGCGGCGTGTGCTGGGTGGGGACGTACCCCTGCGGCGGCACGGTGGCTGCGTGCGGGTTCAGCGGCGGTCGCTGCGCCGCGCCGGCGCCGACCGGCTTGGGCCGGAGGCTCGTGAACACGGCCACGATCTGGAAGACCAGCGCGGCCGGGACCAGGATGACCGGCAGGACGAACACGGCGAGCACGGCACGGAGGACGAGCAGTCCGACGACCCGGAGCTGGGTCGGCCCGGACCGCCACGCCTGCCGTGGCAGGCCGGTGGCCAGCACGTTGCGCTGGGTCAGGTAGGAGAGCCCCAGCCAGAGCACCAGGCACACGACGAAGACCGTGACGTACCAGGTCCGGGCCATGTGGAGAGCCAGGTGCGACTCGATGGAGATGTACCGCGCGTTGACCGTGTCGAACGGCTTCGCGAACAGCCGGTCGCCGAAGACGAACATCGCGGGGACCACGGCCACCACCGCGGCCGCGGTCAGCACGACCACGGCCGCATCGGCGACGGTCGCCCCGGTGCCGCCCGGGGCACCCGCGCTCGCGTCCTCCCCCAGGGCCGTCAACGCCCTTCGGCGTGCCGCCGTCTGAGCACGCACCAGCAGCGGGAGCGTCGCCAGACGGATCACCAGCACCGCGCCGAGCAAGGTGAGCAGAGTCGACTCGAAACCGTTCAGCATGCGTCCCCCAGCCTCATCGAGCACAGGGGAGTATAGGGGGCCCGACTCCTGCGCCAACCTCCCGAGCAGAGCGGCCGGGTACCGCGCGACCTCCTCCCGCAGTTCGGCGGCGGTCGGCGGGTGACCGTGCCCGCCGACGCCCTACGGCCGGCCGGCGGCGAAGGTGCCGCGGAGGGGGTCGGCCCGGTAGCAGGCGCGGCAGCGGAGGCGGGTGTAGATCGCCACGGGGCCCATGCAGACGTCTTCGCGGCCGTCGGCGGGGGAGGTGGAGGCGGCGGGGCGGCCGCATTCCAGGCAGCGGCGGGTGGGGCGTTCGGCGGTGGAGCAGGCTCGGCAGAGCATCCGCTCCGGGGCCTCGGCGTGGACGACGACGGGCTGGGGGCCGCCGGCGCAGAGGTGTTCGCAGAAGGTCCAGGTGTCGTCGGCCTCGGCCGCGAGCATCCGGGCGCGGGCCTCCTGCTGCCAGCGGGCCGCCTGCTGGATCGGGATCGTCACCGGCGGACCCCAGCCGGCGGCGACGAGCCACTCCCTGCCCTCGGCGCCGGCGGCTCGGAGCTGGTCGTCGACGGCGATGTCCCTGGGGGTCCTGTCCTTCATCGGCGTTCTCCTCCGGCACGGTTGTGCCGGGTCTAACGCGACCGGGATCGGTTGGATACGTCGTCCCGCCCACCGGCGCTACAGCCGCTCGACGTCCCCGTGGGCGACGAGCAGCTTCTTCAGCAGCGCGTCCAGCTGGGCGCGCTCGCCCTGGTCGAGGGGGGCGAGGAGGCGCTCCTCGTTCCGGACGTGGCCGAGCAGCAGCGCGTCCACGAGCTCCTTGCCCTCCGGGGTGAGCCGGACCAGGACCGCCCGGCGGTCGCCCGGACACGGGTGCCGCTCGACGAGGCCCTTCGCGGACAGCCGGTCCACGCGATTGGTGATCGCGCCCGACGTCACCATCGCGGACTTGAGCAGCGCGCGGGCGTTCAGCTCGTACGGCTCGCCGGCCCGGCGCAGCGTCGCGAGGACGTCGAACTCCGAGGTGTCCAGGCCGTGCTGGGTGAAGTACTCGCGCAGGGCGGAGTCGACGCGGAGGTTGAGGCGGCGCAGCCGGCCGATCAGGGCCATCGGGCCGCTGTCGATCTCGGGGCGGGCCCGGGCCCACTGGTCGACGATGTCGTCCACGGTGTCGCGCTGCCGCACCTGCTCCTGCATGGCCTCCGCCTCCTTCGGCCGCTGTCCGTACCCGTTTATCTTAACCTTCACATACTTGACGTTCACAGATCCTCGGCGCACAATTTATCTCAACGTTCAGATAGTCAACGTTGAGGGGAACCCGCCATGGACCGGAACCGCCTGGGAATCGCCGCCACCGCCGCCCTCGCCCCGGCCGCCTGGGGCACGACCTACCTCGTCACCACGCAGCTCCTGCCGGAGGGCCGCCCGCTGCTGCTCGCCGTCGTCCGTGCCCTCCCGGCGGGGCTGCTCCTGCTGCTCATGGGGCGCAGACTGCCGAAGGGGCGCTGGTGGGGGCGGGCGGCCGTGCTCGGGATGCTCAACATCGGGCTCTTCTTCCCGCTCGTCTTCGTCGGCGCGTACCGCCTGCCCGGCGGGGTCGCGGCGACCATCGGGGCGATCCAGCCGCTGCTCGTCGCCGGGTTCTCGATCGGTGTGCTCGGCCTCCGGCCCGGACGGCGGACCGTCCTGGCCGGACTGGCCGGGGTCGGCGGCGTCGCGCTCCTCGTCCTCAAGAGCGGCGCACGGCTGGACGGCGTCGGCATCGCCGCGATGGTCGCGGGGATCGGGCTGATGGCGATGGGCACGGTCCTCACCCGCCGGTGGGGCCGCCCCGAGGGCGCCACCATGCTCGACCTGACCGCGTGGCAGCTCCTGGCCGGTTCGGTCTTCCTCGTCCCGCTCGCCGCCGTCGTCGAGGGCGCACCGCCCGCGCTGACCGCCACCAACCTGGCCGGGTTCACCTACCTCGGGCTGTTCGGCACGGCGCTCGGCTACGTCCTCTGGTTCCGCGGCATCGAGCGCCTGGGTGCCGGTCCGGCGTCCTTCCTCGGCCTGATCAACCCCGTCGTCGCGACGGTCGGCGGCCTGGTCGTCCTCGGCCAGACGCTCACCCCGTGGCAGGTCCTGGGCCTCCTGATCGCCCTGGGCGCCCTGGTGGCCGGCCAGTCCCCGGCCCGCGCCCCGAAGCCCGCGGCCCCGGCCCCGGAGCCCGCGACGACGAACCCGGTCCCCGAAGCGGCACCAGCCGCCCGCTGACGTCCCGTACCCCCGCCGAGCCCGCTCGGCGGGGGTACGGCGTCGGGGCGGGGGAAAACGCGTCAGCCGGTGGCGCGGACGTAGATGTCGGCGGCGCCGGGAAGGCCCCCGGGGATCGTGGAGACGTAGATGCGGCGGCCGGCGGTCGTGGTGGGGGTGGCCGCAGCGGTCGGAGTGGCCGTGGGGCTCACGGTCACGGTCACGGTCGCGGTGGGGGTCGGGGTGGGCGGCGGCGGGGCGTCGTCGTCCCCGTCCTCGTCCTCGTCGGGGTCGGCGGCGGACGCCGGGCCCGGCGGGGTGACGTCGGCGGGCGACGCGTCCGTGGTCACCGGCGTGGTCACCGCCGGGGACGGCCCGGGGAGTTCGGGCGCCGACGGGGACGGCTCGGGGAGCTCCGGGGCGGTCGTGGGTTCGTTGCCGCCGAGGGCCGTGGACAGGTCGGGAGGGAGCGGGGCGGCGGGGCCCGGTTCGGGGAGGTCGTAGGCGCGCAGGAAGTCGGCGAGGCCGACGTCCTTGCCGCCCGCGACGCGGTAGTGGAGGTACGCGACGGCGGACCCGTCGGGCGCGTGGGTGTAGACGGAGCCGACGGGCACGAAGGCGCGGCCCGCACCCGGGTGCTGGGACGGGTGGAGGCCGGCCAGGCGTTCGGCGCGGTCGCGGTCGGTCTCGCGGCCGCCGCCGCCCAGGGTCAGGGTGTTGATGCCCTGGACGAGCAGGGCCGCCGCGACGGAGACGAGCAGCACGAGGCTCACGGCGACGGTGCGGCGCAGCACCGGCCGGCCGTGCAGGGCGGGCCAGGAGTCGGTGACCACGCGCTCGGGTGGGATTCCGTCCACCGTTGTCGCTCCCCCGTTCGATCGAGCCGTCACCGTGCTCGACGAGGGACCGCGGCCGAGAGTTCCTCGACGTGCTCCGCCGTCCCCCTCGCTCACCCCACGTACGCGGGGGCGACCGCGGCCGTGGTGACCCGCCGGGCGGCGCCGGTGCCGTCGGCCGGGACGGTCCACAGGTCGGCGCCGTAGTCGCCGGGGAGGGCGTAGAGGAGGGTGCCGGTGTCGCTCCAGACCGCCTGGTCGTCGATGTTGCGCTGCTCGGCGGTGGCGGTCTCGGTCATGGTGGCGAGGTCGAGGACGTAGAGCCGCCAGGGCGAGTCGGCGGGCAGGCCGGGCACGCGCTTCTTGTAGGCGACGCGGGTGCCGTCCGGGGAGAGCGAGGGGCACTCGACGTCGTCGTGGAGGGTGGTGAGGGTGCGGGCGGCGAGGTCGCCGCGCACGAGGTGGGTGGTGCCGCCGGAGGCGAGGGTCGCGTAGAAGGTGTTGTCGTCGGCGAAGGTGACGCCCCAGATGTTGACGTCGTGCGCCCGGAACGGCTGCCCGTCCCTGATGACGTCGAAGGTCTCCAGGTTCTCGCGGAGGTTCCCGTCGCGGACGTCGACGATCGAGGTGCGGGTGGAGAAGTCGGTGCCGGCGTAGGAGTCGCCGCTGACGAAGACGGTCCAGGCCGCGAAGTGACCGGAGGGCGAGACGCGGGCGCGCGTGGGGATGCCGGCGGCCGGGAAGGAGCGCTTCTCGTCGAGGTGGTCGTCGAGGACGACGGCGCGGTAGGTGTCCTCCAGGGCGCCGTGTTCGGCCTGGAGGCAGATGCCGGTGCCGCCGGCGGCGTGGAAGCGCAGGCACTTGACACCGGAGGCGGTGCGGGGGCCGTCGGCACGGTCGGCCGGGACGGTGGTGAGCTCGTCGCGGTGCGGGCCCCACGCCATGTTGCGGAACACCAGCCGCCGGCCGTCGGAGGCGGCCTTGAGGGACACCGTCCCGGACGAGACGGCCGGGCCGCCCGCCTGCGTCCGGTCGCGGCGGGCGGTGCGGTCGGAGGCGTAGAGGACGGCGCCGGTGCCGACCGATCCGAGCAGCAGGACGGCGACCAGCAGGATGAGCACCCTGGCCCGGTTCCCGAGGGTCCGGCCCTGAACGGGCCGGTCCAGGACGGGCTGGTCCCGGACGGGCTCCGGAAGGGGCTGGTTCTGGAGCGGCTGGTTCACGAGGACACCTCACGGGCGGGTTCGCGGAGCACGACGGCCGCGCCGACGACGCACAGGGCGAGCGTGCCCGCCGACCACGCGAGCGCGGTGGAGCCGCCGATCGCGCTCCACAGCGCGCCGAACAGCAGCGAGCAGGCGAACCGGGCGAGCGCCTGCCCGGTGCCGACGAGCGCGAGCCCTGCGCCGCGCTGCTCGGCGGGCACGGCGTCGGCCGCGGCGGCGGCGAGCACGCCGTCGGTGGCGGCGTAGAAGGAGCCGTGCAGGACCAGGACGCAGATCGCCGCGGGCAGTCCGCGCAGCGGCGAGAGCAGCAGCCCGTACGCGAGGAGCAGCAACCCGTGCCCCGCGAGGAACAGCGTGCGGCGGCCGATCCGGTCGGCGAGCAGGCCCATGGGCACGGCGAGCAGGAGGAAGGCGGCGGCGGTGCCGAGCGGCAGCAGCGGGAACAGGTTGATGGACAGGCCGAGGCGGCGCTGGACGAGCAGGTAGACGAACGAGTCGCTGACGGTGGTGAGTCCGAGCAGAACGGCGCACACGGTGAGCCGCCGGAGCCCGGGCAGCCGCAGCAGCCGGAGGCCGTCGCGCAGCGAGGGGGCGGCAGTTGAGGGCTCGTCGCCGGTGAGCCGGTTCGGCACGAACAGCAGCAGGACCAGCACGCCGAACACCGCGACGCACGCGCTGACGCTGAACACCGCGTCGTAGCCGTGCCGTTCGCCGCCGTCCGCGAGCAGCGGGCCGCCGGCCAGGCGGAGCACCAGGAACGCGGTGAGCGGCCCGAGCAGCGCGCCCGCCGTGTCCATCGCGCGGTGCACGCCGAACGCCCGGCCGCGGTGCGCGGGGTCGGCGGCGAGCGAGATCATCGCGTCGCGCGGGGCGGTGCGCAGGCCCTTGCCGGTGCGGTCGACGGCGATGACGGCGCCGATCAGGGGCACGGTGTGGGCGAACAGCAGCAGCGGTTTGCACAGCGCCGACAGACCGTAGCCGATGGCCGCGACGGCCTTGTGCCGGGGCGCGCCGCCGGCGCCGCGCCGGTCGGCGAGGTGGCCGCCGGCGAGGCGGACGAGCGCGCTGAAGCCGTTCTGGATGCCGTCCAGCAGCCCGAAGCCGAGCGGCGAGAGGCCGAGCCCGGTCAGCAGGTAGAGCGGGAGGACGGCACTGACCATCTCGGAGGAGACGTCGGTGACCAGGCTGACGGTGCCGAGGGCGAGGACGGCCCCGGGTACGGCACGCGGGGCGGCGCCCCGCCGCCCCGGCGTTCCGGCCGGGGCGACGGGGGCCTTCGAGCTGCGGGATTCCGCGACGTACACGGGAGTCAGTTCCAGATGCCGGTGATGTCGTTCGCGCTCGCCGAGTTGCCGGCGTGCGCGTTGACGCCCGCCAGGTCCTCCAGCGTGTGCAGCACGTCGTAGTGGTTGTAGCTGGTGGAGGTGCTGCTGCCCGGAGCGACGTGCGCGCCGTAGATCACGGTGGGGATGCGGTTTCCGGAGAGCTTGTTGTCCTCGTCGAAGGTCATGACGAGCAGGCTGTTGTGGCTCCTGGCCCAGTCCGCGTAGGCGGCGAGGTTGGTCTGGATCCAGGAGTCGCCGGTGCCGACCGAGCAGTCGTGCATGTCGTCGCAGAGGTCCGGGACGACGAACGACACCTTGGGCAAGGTGGTGAAGTCGGCCGGGAACGCGTCCATGCCGTACGCGCTGGAGGTCGGGACGTTGCCGAAGCCGAACCAGGGGTTGTGCTTCTGCGCGTAGGTGTCGACGCGGCAGTCGGTGGCGCCGACGCCGGGGATGCCCTCGTTGTAGCTGGCGAAGGTCTGGCCGGCGTCCAGCAGTTCGGAGGCCAGGTTGGGCGCCTGCATGGTGCCGACGTCGACGCAGCTGTCGTCGGTGACGCCCTGGGAGCTGCCCGAGAACAGCATGTAGTAGTTGGGCTGGCTGGGGTGGGTGAGCGCGTGGGACTGGGTCAGCGTCGCGCCGCCGGCCACGAGGGTGTTGTTGACGTAGGGCGCGTTGGAGCTGCCGATCACCTGCGAGTAGGCGTGGTTCTCCATGACGACGACCACGATGTGGTCCGGCGCCGGCAGGGCGGCTGCGGTGTCGGCCGCGGCGTCGCCGGTGGCGGCCCACAGGCCGAGCGAGCCGGCCGAGAGGCCGAGGGCCGCGGCGAGCGCGGTCAGGGTGCGGCGGCGGGGAGTGCCGGGGGTGCGGAGTCGTGCGAAGGCCATGGGGATCCTCCGGGCGTCGAATGTGCTTCGGGCTTGATGGGGGTTGAGCGCCGAGAACAGTAGGATCGCCGTGGTGTCGTGTACCGCACAAGACAAGTGAAGAACAGACGAACAGCTGCCGCCCGCCCGCGGAGCGCCCCACCGACGTCACAGCCACCGGCGATTGACCCGTTCCGGCCGGGCGTGGTGGGATCACCTGGGCTTTTGCCCGTCGGGGCGGGGCCGGACGGGGCCGGCCCGAAGCCGGGTCAAACCCTGGTCAAGGAGCGAGCTGAGGAGCTGGACGTGATCGGGCTGGTCGCCGTCAACGGGTCGGTGCGGCCGCTCGCCGCCGAACTGCACGCCGTCTGGCCGGACAGCAGCAAGGTCTACCGGGCCTCGGCCGGCAACTGCTTCGGCCCACCGGAGGCGATCACGCTGGCGCTCCACGAGTGCGAGTACGTGATCTGCCTGGCGCCCCTCCCGGGGGCCGTCCGCCTGCTCGACCACGCCGGCCCGCGCGGCACCGAGGGCAAGGGCCTGCTCTGCGTGGACCCCCGGCGCCGGTACGCGATCCCGCTGACCGGCGACCCCGGAACCACCGAGCTGGCCTGGGAGGTGGCGGCCGTCCTCGGCGTCCAGCCGGTGCTCACCGGCCCGCCGTCCCCGCGCGAGACCGCGCTCGCCGAGCTGACCCGGCGGACCGGCCCCGGACCCGACGGCCCCACCGCGACGGCGCCCCCGGAGGAAGCGGTCCTGCGGATCCCCGACCCCCAGGACCCGGACGACCCCGACAGCGGCCTCGTGGTCCTCCCCCGCACGCTCGTCCTCGGCATCGGCGCGGGCAGCGGCACCGAGCAGACCGAGGTGATGCGGCTGCTCATGGACGTCCTGCGGGAGACCGGCCTGTCCCGCCAGTCCGTCGCCCGCATCGCCACCGTGGCCGGCAGGGGCCACCACCCAGCCGTGAACTGGGCCCACTGGTGCCTCGGCCGGCCGCCGGTGGACGAACACCCGGCGGACGCGCTCGCGGCCGTCCCGGTGCCGAACCCGTCCGCCGCGGTCGGCGCCGCCGTCGGTACCGCGAGCGTCGCCGAGGCGGCGGCGCTGGCGAGCGCGCCGGGCGGCGAACTCGTCGTCACCAAGCGGAAGTCGGCGCACGCGACGATCGCGATCGCGCGGACGGCGCTGCGCGGACGGCTGACGCTGGTGGGCCTCGGCCCCGGGCCGCACGACCTGCTCGTGCCGCGCGCGCTGGAGGCGCTGCGGAGCGTCTCGGCCGTGGTCGGGCCGCCGGACGCGGTCGCGGCGGTCGCCGGCCTGCTGCGCCCGGCCACCCGGAGGATCGCGACGGACGACAGCGCCGGGGCCGCCGCCGCCCTGGCCTCGCACGGCCACGACGTCGCCCTCGTGGCCCTCGGCGACGGCGCCGCGCTGAGCGTGCCGCCCGGCGCGTACGACGTCCTCCGCGTCCCCGGCCTGCCCCTCGAAGTCCGGGACGAGCCCCGGGAGCAGCACCAAGGAGACCCCGCGTGACCCGAGCCGAACCCGACCTCCGTCACCACGGCGACGCCGAGGTGCGCGCCGACGGGCTCGGCCTGGTCGACCTCGCCGTCAACGTCCGCACCGGCACGCCCCCGCTCTGGCTGCGCGAGCGCCTCGCCGCCACGCTCGGCGAACTCGCCGCCTATCCGGACCAGACGGCCGCGCGCGCGGCCGTCGCCGCGCGGCACGGGCGCCCGGTGGAGGAGGTGCTGCTCACCTCGGGCGCGGCCGAGGCGTTCGTCCTGCTCGCGCGCGTTCTGCTGGCACGTCACATCATCGTCGTCCACCCACAGTTCACCGAGCCGGAGGCGGCGCTGCGCGACGCCGGGCACGCCGTGCACCGGGTGCTCCTGTCGCCCTCGGACGGCTTCCGGCTCACCGCGGGCGCCGTCCCGGAGGAGGCCGACCTGGTCGTCCTCGGCAACCCGACCAACCCGACCTCGGTCCTGCACCCCGCTGACGCCGTCGCCGCGCTGGCCCGCCCCGGGCGCACCCTGGTGGTGGACGAGGCGTTCATGGACACCGTGCCCGGCGAGCGCGAATCCCTCGCCGCCGCCCGGGACCTGCCCGGCCGGGTGGTCGTGCTGCGCAGCCTCACCAAGACCTGGGGCCTGGCCGGGCTGCGGATCGGCTACGTGCTCGGGCCCGCGCCGCTGATCGCGGAGCTCGGCGCCGCGCAGCCGCTCTGGCCGGTCTCCACCCCGGCGCTGGCCGCGGCCGAGGCGTGCAGCACGCCGGCGGCACTGGCCGAGGCGGAGGAGGCGGCCGCCGAACTCGCCCTGTGGCGCGCGAACCTGGTGAAGGGGCTGGCCGGTTTCCCGTCCGTCCGGGTGCACGGGGAACCGGCCGCGTCGTTCGTCCTGGTCCGGCTGCCCGGCGCGGCCGCCGTCCGGGAGCGGCTGCGGGCGCGCGGCTTCGCCGTCCGCCGCGGGGACACCTTCCCGGGGCTGGGCGAGGAGTGGCTGCGGATCGCCGTCCGGGACGAGCCGACCACCGCGCGCTTCCTGGACGCGCTGGCGGCCGTGCTGGACGAGGCCTGACCTGGCCCGTCCTCACCGCAGCGTGACGACGTCCCCCACCGCGATCGGCCCCGGCGCCAGCACCTGCGCGTACACGCCCGCGCAGGGCAGCTCCGGCATGCCCTCCAGCGGCACCAGGCGGTTCTCCTCGGCGAGCACCCGCAGGGCGTCCGCGCTGCGGGGCAGCGGTCCGTGCCGCAGCGTCGGCACGGCGCAGCGCGGGGTGGGCGCCGGCACGCGCAGGCGCAGGCTCGGCCCGATGCCCAGTTCCCGCCCCACCCAGCCGTTCTCGACGTAGCCGGTGCCGTCGGTGCGGATCACGGCGTTCGGCCGGTAGCGCTCGGCCTCCACGCCCGCGGCGCCGAGCGTCGAGGTCGTCAGGAGGTGCAGCGGCGCGAAGTCGAAGAACGTCCCGTCCGGCGCGGCCCGGCCCAGCTCGTTGACGGTGAAGGCGACCTCCTCCCCGATCCCGCGGGCCAGCACCTCGTCCGGCACGGCCCGCTCGATCGTCGCCCCGGGCGGACGCTCGGCGATCAGCGCCACCTTGCGGCCGAGGGCCTGCGACAGCCCCGCCTCGTCCACGCCCCGCCCGTCCGGGCCGGTGATCGCCACCGTGCCGTCCGCTCCCGTCCCGGCCGTGAAGCCGAGCAGGCCGGCCCAGAGCCGCGGGTGCTTGGCGCTGGCGATCCGGCCCGTCCCGACGTCGCGCAGGGCGTGGATCCGGTCGCCCGCGAGGCCGCGCCCGGTGACCTCCGCGCGCGGCAGCTCCTCCCCCAGCAGCGACTTCACCGGGTAGCGACGCAGGCGCTCGACCGTCCCGACGACCGTCCCTCCGGCGTCCCCGCTCACTCCCCGTCCTCCACCCGCTCGCCGTCCTGCGCCCACTCCCGGAGCGCCGCGAAGTGCAGCTCCCCGAGCCCCGCCCGGGGGTCGACCCAGAGCGGCAGGGCCGGACCCGGGTGGTGGGCGGCGATCCACTCGATGTCCTGGGGCCCGAGCTCGTCGTCCAGCCAGACGAAGGGACGGCCGTCCGCCCAGGCGACGAGGTCCCGGGTCTTCCAGTGCAGGCCGTCCGGGTCCGCGCGGAAGACCTCCGTCCAGCGGATGTACGGCAGCTCGGGCAGGCCGATGCGGGGGCCTATGAAGGTGTTCGCCTCGTCCATCCAGGTGGTCGCCCACACCAGTTCGTACGGCAGGGACAGCAGTTCCGGCCCGTGCAGCGGGTTGAGCCACACCCGCAGCGGCTCGACCTGCTCGCCCGGCCCCGGCCGGCGGCGCGCCACCCAGGAATCGGGCAGGACGTGGTGGGTGTCGTAGCCGTCCGGGCGCTGCTCCCCGGGGGCTGCGTAGGGGTTCAGGGGCCCGTCGACGTCGATGAGCAGAAGGGGCGTCATACCTGTTCATCCTGGCCGCCGTCGGCCGGGTTGACTACCGGGTTTCCGGCCCCGGGGTGCTAGCGTCGCGGCGGCCCGGAAGAACCTCCCGGGGCCTCCACACGACAGAACGTAAGGTCGGCAGAGTCCGTTGATTTCCATACCGAGAGCGGCACAGCGCCCGCTCGCCCCGCGCGGCGGACGGGCCCTCGGCGCCGCCGTGGCCACCGTGCTGGCCGGCACGGCCTTCGGGTTCGTCCCGGCGGCCGCCGCCGCGCCCGCGCAGGGCTCGCTGCAGGATCAGTTCCGGGCGGCGGCGGCCGAGTTCCAGGTGCCCGAGGGCGTGCTGCTCGCGCTGTCCTACCAGGAGACCCGCTGGGACTCCCACCGGGGCGCGCCGAGCACGACCGGCAACTACAACGTCATGGGCCTGACCCAGGTCGACGTCGCCGCGGTCCGCGCGGCGCTGGCCGCCGGGCCGGGGCCCGACACGGCCGACGGCCGCGGCGACGACGTCCCGCCGCGGCCGGTCTCCGGCACGCCCACCGCGCCGTCCGTCGAGGACGGCCCGGAGCTGCACACGCTCGACGCGGCGGCGGCGCTGATCCACCGTCCGGCGGACGACCTCAAGCGGGACGCCGCGCAGAGCGTCCGCGGCGGCGCGGCGCTGCTGGCCGAGTACCAGAAGGAGTCGCTGAAGCGGAGCGGCCGGGCCGCCTCGGCGGACCCGAGCGCCTGGTACCAGGCGGTGGCCCGGTTCAGCCGGTCCGGGGACGCGGGCGCGGCGAACCCGTTCGCCGACCGGGTCTTCGACACGCTCCGCAAGGGCGTCTCCCGGCAGACCGCCGAGGGCGAGACCGTCACCCTCGCGCCGGTCCCGGTCCTGAACGTCCCGTCCACGGCGGCCCGGTCCGCCGCGCCGGCCCCGCGCACGGCCACCCGCGCCGCGTTCGTCACGACGGCGACCGCCGGCACCGCACCGGCAGGCACCACCACGGCGACCACGGCCACCCCCGCCGCGGCGGTCGCCGACGGCAGCGTCGAGTGCCCCGCCTCGCTCGGCTGCGACTTCCAGCCCGCCGCGTACGCGCTCACCAACCCGAGCGACCCGACGTCCTACGGCAACTACGCCAAAGCCAACCGCCCGGACGACGGCGACCGGATCCAGTACATCGTCATCCACGACACCGAGGGCGGCTTCGCCGGCTCGATCTCGGCGTTCCAGAACCCGAGCAACCAGGCCAGCGCGCACTACATGGTGCGTTCCTCGGACGGTCACGTCACCCAGCTGGTCAACACGAACAACGTGGCCTGGCACGCGGGCAACAAGAGCGTCAACATGCACAGCATCGGCGTCGAGCACGAGGGCTACGCCTTCCCGACCGACCGCCCGACCTGGTACTCCGAGCAGCTCTACCAGTCCTCGGCCGCGCTGGTCGGCTACCTGGCGGACCGTTTCGGCATCCCGCTGGACCGCCAGCACATCATCGGCCACGACGACGTCCCCGGCCCGCTCCAGGCGAACGTGGCCGGGATGCACTGGGACCCGGGAACGTTCTGGGACTGGTCGCACTACATGGACCTGCTCGGCGCCCCGCTCAAGGCGGGCATCGGCGGCCTGCCGGCGGTCGGCGGCAAGGTCACCATCACCCCGGCCTTCGACGCCACCAACCAGCCCCCGGTGACCGGCACCGCCGACCGCCCGGAGAACTTCGTCTACCTGCGCACGAACCCGGACCCGAACGCCCCGCTGATCAACGGGGGCTCGACCAAGGCCGCCGACTGGAGCGACAAGGCCGTCACCGGCGCCTCCTACGTCGTCGCCGACCTGAGCGGCGACTGGACGGCCATCTGGTACGACGGCCAGAAGGCCTGGTTCTACAACCCCGGCGGCCAGACCGCGACCGCCGACAACCGGCCCGGCCAGACCCTGCTGACCCCGAAGTCGGGCGCCGCCTCCATCCCGGTGTACGGGCGCAGCTACCCCGAGGCCTCCGCCTACCTCCCGTACCCCGCGATCACCGCGCAGGCCGTCACCCCGCTGAACGCCGCCGTGCCGGCCGGGCAGTCCTACGTCGCGGCGAGCGCGGCCCCGGTTCAGTCCGACTTCTACTACGGGCAGAACATCGACGGCAGCGCCCCCAACGACCGCACGCTGGTGGTCGGTTGCGACACCTACTACCCGATCCGCTACAACCACCGGCTGGCCTTCCTGAAGGCCTCCGACGTCGCGGGCGCCCCGGCCGCCGGGCCCTGCGCCCAGCCGCCCACGCCGAGCGCGGGCGTGCTGCGCGGGGCGGGTTCCGGCCGCTGCCTGGACGTCCCGTTCGCGAGCCAGGCCAACGGCACCCGGCCCGACATCTGGGACTGCAACGGCGGCGGCAACCAGCAGTGGACCTACACCCCCGCCGGCCAGCTGACGATCTACGGCGGCACCAAGTGCCTCGACGCCTACGACAACCAGACGGCACCGGGCACGGCCATCGACATCTGGGACTGCAACGGCGGTGCGAACCAGCAGTGGCGCCGCAACGCCGACGGCACCGTGACCGGCCTCCAGTCCGGCCTGTGCATCGACATCACGCAGGCCGCCACCGCCAACGGCTCCGGCATCGCCCTGTGGACCTGCTCCGGCGCGGCCAACCAGCAGTGGCCCCGCACCGGCGCGCTGCTCGGCACCGGTTCCGGCCGCTGCCTGGACCTGCCGTTCGCGAGCCAGGCCAACGGCACGCAGCCCGACATCTGGGACTGCAACGGCGGCGGCAACCAGCAGTGGACCTACACCGCCGCCGGCCAGCTGACGATCTACGGCGGCACCAAGTGCCTCGACGCCTACGACAACCAGACGGCACCGGGCACCAAGATCGACATCTACGACTGCAACGGCGGCGCCAACCAGCTCTGGCGGCTCAACGCCGACGGCTCGGTCGTCGGCGTCCAGTCCGGCCTGTGCATCGACGTGACGCAGGCGGCGACGGCCGACGGCTCCGCGCTCTCGCTGTGGACGTGCTCCGGCGCGGCCAACCAGAAGTGGACCCTGGTCTGACCCCCGACCGGTAGGCACCCTAAGACGGCCGCAGGCCCTTCCCCACCACGGGGAAGGGCCTGCGGCCGTACGTGCGCTCTGCGGCGGATCAGACCTGGCCGGCCTTCTCCAGGGCCTCGCAGCAGGTGTTGATCAGCAGGCGGGTGACGACGTAGGGGTCGACGTTCGCGTTCGGGCGGCGGTCCTCGATGTAGCCCTTCTGCTCCACCTCGACCTGCCACGGGATGCGGACGGAGGCACCGCGGTTGGAGACGCCGTAGCTGTAGACGTTCCACGGGGCGGTCTCGTGCTTGCCGGTCAGGCGGGACTGGATGTCGTCACCGTACTGGCTGACGTGCTCCATGACCTTCTCCTGGGAGGCACCGAGCGACTCGCAGGCGGTGATGATGGCCTCGTAGCCCTCGCGCATCGCCTTGGTGGAGAAGTTGGTGTGGGCGCCCGCGCCGTTCCAGTCGCCACGGGCCGGCTTGGCGTCCAGGGTGGCGTCGATGCCGAACTCCTCGGCGGTGCGGTACAGCAGGTAGCGGGCGATCCACAGGTCGTCCGAGACGGTCAGGGCGTCGACCGGGCCGATCTGGAACTCCCACTGGCCGGGCATGACCTCGGCGTTGATGCCGCAGATCGCCAGGCCGGCGTCGATGCAGCGGTCCAGGTGCAGCTCGACGATCTCGCGGCCGAAGACCTCCTCGGCACCGACGCCGCAGTAGTAGCCACCCTGCGGGGCCGGGTAGCCGCCCTCCGGGAAGCCGAGCGGGCGGGAGCCCTTGAAGAAGGTGTACTCCTGCTCGATGCCGAAGATCGACTCCTGGGCGGAGTACTTCTCGGCGACCTCGCGCAGCAGGGCACGGGTGTTGGACTCGTGCGCCTCACCGTTGGTCTCCAGGACCTCGCACAGGACCAGGATGTTGTCACCGCCGCGGATCGGGTCCTTGACGACCTTCACCGGCTCCAGCACGCGGTCGGACGCGTGGCCCTCGGCCTGGTTGGTCGACGACCCGTCGAAGCCCCAGGTCGGGATCTTGTCGGCGTTGGGCAGGACGCGAGTCTTGGAACGGAGCTTCGCGGTCGGCTTGGTGCCGTCGATCCAGATGTACTCGGCCTTGATTGCCACGGCTGGTCCCTCGCATTGCTGGGTGGTGGGTGCCCGCGTAGCGTCGCAAGCCGCCGTTTCCCGGTTGTTCCTCTCGTGTAACGCGCATGTGAACCAACGGTCCGCGTTGACACGGTCACGGTGCGGGAGTGCCGGGGATGGCACTCCCGCTTCCTCCCGTGCCCCGGGCCGGTCCGTCAGCGGTGACGGGCGTGCGCGGCGCGGCGGCGCCGGGTGGCCCAGAGGGCGGCGACGCCGCCCGCCACGAGGACGGCGGCCCCGGCGGCGAGCGGGCCGGTGGCGCTGCTGCCGCCGGTCTCGGCGAGGCCAGCGGCCGGGCGCGCGGAGGCTGCGTGCGCGGCGGCACCCGTGGTGGTGTCGGCCGCCGGGCGGGCGGTGGGCGCACCGGTGGGTGCGTCCGTGGTGGGCGCCGCGGTCGGGGTGGCCGTGGCCGGGCCGGTCGGCGGGGCCGGCTTCTCGCAGCTCACCGAGGCGACGGTGATCTTCCCGGTGACCTTGGCGACGTTCAGGTTCAGCGGGTTCACCTCCACCTGCACCTCCAGCGCGGAGGCGGCGGCCGTGGTCGAGGTGGTGGTGCGCTTGGAGAACTCCACCGAGACGCTGCCCACCAGCGGCACGTCCACCGTGGTCGGCGCGTACAGGCCGACGGTGACCGGCTTGCCGAGGACGGTGAGCTTCGCGGGCGCGACGACGTTCGCGGTCGGCTGCCCGTCGACCGGACACGTCGCCTCGGCGCTCATCGCCTCCAGGCCGAGCAGCGCGGTGCCCGGCAGGCCGGGCGCGTGCACGTCGGCGTTGACCAGTTGGACGGAGGCGGCGGTGCCCTTGGCGTCGGAGCGCGTCGCCGACTTGCCGACGTCGGCCCTGACGAGCGTGACCGGACCCTGCTGGTCGACGCCGTCGACCTTGGCGGTCAGCACGGAGCCCTCGCGCTGCGCGGGCGTCTCCACCTTGTTCAGCGCTATGTCCACGGGGACGTCGACCGCCTTGTTCAGCAGGCTGACGTCCAGCGCGAGCTCGGCGGTGACGGCGCGCGCCGTGCCCGGGGATCCGGGCGCCGGCACCGGTGTCGGCCCGGCCGCCTCGGCGGGCGGGACGGCGAGCAGTGCGCACACCACCGTGGCAGCAGCGGCAGAAACGATTCGTCGGGAAGACATGGCGGTACCCCCACAGCGATGGAACGATGAGCCGCCAGTCTTCTCAAACGATCCGTCACACGAGTCACACGGACCGTCATTTCACCCGTTGGAGTGAGGTTGGCGTTCCGCCGTGACCCGGAGCTGCTACGGCAGCCGCCAGTCCACCGGCTGCGCACCCTGGCGCGCCAGCAGGTCGTTGGCCCGGCTGAACGGCCGCGAGCCGAAGAAGCCACCGTTCGCCGAGTACGGGCTCGGGTGCGCCGACTCGATCGCCGGGACCTCGCCGAGCAACGGCCGCAGGTTCCGGGCGTCCCGGCCCCAGAGGATCGCCACCAGCGGGCCGCCCCGCGCCACCAGCGCCTTTATCGCCTGCTCGGTGACCTCCTCCCAACCCTTGCCGCGGTGCGCGGCGGGCTTGCGCGGCGCCGTCGTCAGCGCGCGGTTGAGCAGCAGCACGCCCTGCCGCGTCCACGGGGTGAGGTCGCCGTTGGACGGCTGCGGGAGGCCGAGGTCCGTCCCGTACTCCTGGAAGATGTTGATCAGGCTGGCCGGGATCGGCCGCACCTCGGGCCCGACCGAGAAGCTCAGCCCGACGGCGTGCCCGGGGGTCGGGTACGGGTCCTGCCCGACGATCAGCACCCGCACGTCGTCGAAGGGCTGCTGGAACGCGCGCAGCACGTTCGGCCCGGAGGGCAGGTAGGTGCGGCCTGCGGCCAGCTCGGCGCGCAGGAAGTCGCCCATCGCGGCGACCTGCCCGGCGACGGGTGCAAGGGCGGTCGCCCAGCCGGGCTCGACGATCTCGTGAAGTGGACGCGGTGCCATGGTCGCCACCCTATCGGCCTACGCCGACAGCGCGTTCAGCGGATGATCTTGAGAACCGTCAGCCCACCGGGCGGCCGCGCAGCACCACCGTGCGGGGTGCGGCCAGCACCCGGACGTCGGCCCGCGGGTCCTCGTCGTAGACCACGAGGTCCGCCGGGGCGCCCTCCTCCAGGCCGGGGCGCCCGAGCCACTCGCGCGCACCCCAACTCGCCGCCGAAAGCGCCTCGTTCGGGCTCAGTCCGGCCTTGACGAGCTCGGCCACCTCCTCCGCCACCAGACCGTGCGCGAGCGAGCCGCCCGCGTCCGTCCCGACGAAGACCGGGATCCCGGCGTCGTGCGCGGCGCCGACGGTGTCGTAGCGGCGCTCGTGCAGGCGGCGCATGTGTGCGGCCCAGGCCGGGAACTTGCCCTCGCCGCCGGCCGCCAGCGCGGGGAAGGTCGCGATGTTGACGAGCGTCGGGACGATCGCCACCCCGCGCTCGGCGAAGGCCGGGATCAGCTCCTCGGTCAGCCCGGTGGCGTGCTCGACGCAGTCGATGCCCGCCGCGAGGAGGTCCGGCAGCGACTCGGCCGCGAAACAGTGCGCCGTCACCCGCGCGCCCTCCTCGTGCGCCGCCGCGATCGCCTCGGCCAGCGCGTCACCGGGCCAGCAGGCGGTGAGGTCGCCGCGCTCGCGGTCGATCCAGTCGCCGACCAGCTTGACCCAGCCGTCGCCGCGCCGGGCCTCGGCCCGGACGTAGGCGGCGAGGTCGCCCGGCTCGATCTCGTGCGCGTAGTTGCGGATGTAGCGGCGGGTTCGGGCGATGTGCCGCCCGGCCCGGATGATCCGCGGCAGGTCCTCGCGCTCGTCGATCCAGCGGGTGTCGGCGGCGGAGCCGGCGTCGCGGATCAGCAGGGTGCCGGCGTCGCGGTCGGTGAGCGCCTGCTTCTCGCTGGTCTCGGCGTCCACCGCGCCGTGCGCGTCCAGGCCGACGTGGCAGTGCGCGTCGACCAGTCCCGGCAGCGCCCAGCCGGTGACGGTCCGGACGTCCCCGGCGCCGGGCGGGCGGGTGAAGCTCACCCTGCCGTCCACCACCCAGAGTTCGTCCCGGACGTCCTCCGGACCGACCAGCACCCGACCCCGGACGTGCAGCACCGCGCCGTCGCTCATGCGGCCGCCTCGCTTCGCTCGCTCATGGCCCGCACTCTACCGACGGGCGGGTTCCGTGGGAGCGGCGAGAATGCGGCAGACTCGTTCCCGTCCCAACCACCCGTACGCGAAAGGCACCAGCCCGTGAGCGAGCGCAGCGAGCGAACCATCGAGAGGTGCGCGTGGGCGGATGCCCCCGCTGAGCGAAACGAGGCGGGGGCATGAGCTTGCTCGACCTCCCCCCGCTCAGCGCCGCCGGGTTCGCGGCGATCGAGGACCGGGTGGCCGCGCTGCTGCACACCTCCGCGGACGTGATCGTCACCCAGGGCGAGGCCCTGCTGCCCCTGGAAGCCGCGATCCGCGGCGCCGCGCACCCGGGCTCGACCGCGCTCAACATCGTCACTGGCCCGTACGGCCAGACCTTCGGAAACTGGCTGCGCTCGTGCGGTGCCGAGGTCGTCGACCTGGCCGTCCCCTTCCACAGCGCGGTGAGCGCGCAGCAGGTGGCCGACGCGCTGGCCGCGAACCCGGCGGTCGACTTCGTCTCGCTGGTCCACGCCGAGGCCGCCACCGGCAACACCAACCCGGTCGCCGAGATCGCCGCCGTGGTGCGCGAGCACGGCGCACTGCTGATGCTCGACGCGGTGGCCTCGGTGGCCGCCGAGCCGCTGCTCACCGACGCGTGGGACGTCGACCTGTGCGTCATCGGCGGCCAGAAGGCGATGGGCGGCCCGGCCGGCGTCTCCGCGGTGTCCGTCTCCGAGCGCGCCTGGGAGCGGATCGCCGCCAACCCGGCCGCCCCGCGCCGCTCGTACCTGTCCCTGCTGGACTGGAAGGAGCGCTGGACGGACGCCGGGCGGGCCGTACTGCCCCACGCCCCGGCCCAGTTGGAGATGCTGGCGCTCGGCGCCTGCCTCGACCGCATCGCCGCCGACGGCCTGTCGGCGGTCATCGCCCGCCACCGCGCCGCCTCGGCCGCGACCCGGGCCGGCGTCCGCGCGCTGGGCACACTCACCCCGTACGTCCCGGAGGACGCGCACGCCGCGCCGGTCGCGACCACCCTGCGCACCGCCCCGGGCGTGCACGCCGGCGAGCTCGCCGCGGCCCTCGACCCGTCGCTCCCCGTCCAGCCGGGCGGCGGCGCGCTCGCGGCGGAGATGCTCCGGGTCAACCACTACGGCCGGGCGGCCGCGCTGGACACCGTCCGCGCGTGCCTCACCGCCCTGGCCGCCGCGACCGGCGCCGACGCCGGGCCCGCCCTCGCGGCCGCCGACGCCGCCTGGGCCGCGACCGTCGAGGTCTGAGCGCCCAGCGGAGCGGCCCCCGGGACTCCTCGGGGGCCGCTCTCCGCTCGTGCGCTCAGTGCCCGCCCGCGTCCACCACCTCGACGCCCCGGATGTTCCGCTCGATCTCCTCCCTCGGCAGCGCGACCGCGAGGGCCCAGTAGTAGATCACCAGGGAGAAGACGACCACGACCCCGATGTCCCACCAGAGCGGCAGGTTCCCCTTGGCACCCGCGCCGAAGGTCCCCTGCCACGAGGTGATCCCCATCCCGACCAGGTAGACCGGCAGCCACTGCCCGGCCTTGAAGTCCATCCGCGGCGCGTTCGGCATCCCCTTCGAGGCGGCGTACGCCGAGTACCCGCCGAGCAGCGCGTACCCGATCAGGATCGCCAGGCCCAGCCGCCACAGGGTGTCCCAGCCGGACCAGTAGATCACCAGGCTCGCCACCACGAAGGCCAGCGGCGAGATCACCGAGCCGGCCGGCAGGTGGTACGAGCGCTCCAGCCCCGGCAGCCGCTTGCGCAGCACGCCGAAGGCCAGCGGCGCCCCCGCGTACATCAGCACGACGGCGGAGGTGATGAACCCGACCAGCCGCTGCCAGCTCGGGAAGGGCAGGAAGCACAGCACGCCGGCCACCCAGGCGATGACCAGGCCGAGCCAGGGCACCGAGCGCTTGTCGGTGTACTGGAGGGCCTGCGGCGCGTAGCCGTTGCGGCTGAGGCCGTAGGTGACCCGCGAGCTGGAGGTGATGTAGACCAGCCCGGTGCCGGCGGGCGAGATCACCGCGTCGATGAAGAGGATGGTGGCGAGCCAGCCGAGCCCGATCAGCGTGGCGAGGCCCGCGAACGGCCCGCTGATGCCGGGGTAGTCGAGCTTGCCCCAGCCCCCGGCGAAGGTCTCCGCAGGCAGGGCCCCGATGAACACCACCTGGAGCATGACGTAGACGACCGTGCCGACCACGACCGACCCGAGCACGGCCCGCGGGATGTCCCGGCGGGGGTTGCGGCTCTCGCCCGCCCACTGGATGGCCTGCTCGAAGCCGAGCAGCGCGAAGATCACCCCGCTGGTGCTGATGGCCGCGAGCACACCCTTGGCGCCGTCCGGGGCGAAGCCTTGCGAGGAGAAGTTGGAGCTGTGGAACTCGGTGAACCCGAGGGCGAAGATGGTGAGGACCGGGACCGCGACCTTCCACACGGTGGCCACGCTGTTGGTGTGCGCGAGCAGCCGGACCCCGAGGAAGTTGACGGCGACGAAGACGCCGAGCAGCACGGCCGCGACGACGAACCCGCTGGCCGTCAGCGTGAGGTCCGGGTTCAGGAAGCCGTCCGCCCAGCTCCAGTGCCGCGCGTAGTTGATCATCGCCTGGACCTCGATGGGCGCGATCGTCGCGGCCTGCAGCCACGTGAACCACCCGAACGACATCCCCGCGAACCCGCCGAACGCGTAGTGCGGGTAGCGCGCCGTCCCGCCGGCCACCGGGAAGAGCCCGCCCAGCTCGGCGTGGACCAGCGCCAGCAGGATGATCGCCACCGCGCCGATCCCCCAGGACAGCAGGGCGGCGGGCCCGGCGGCGACAGCCGCCTTCTGCGCCCCGAACAGCCACCCGGAGCCGATGATCGCCCCGACCGAGGCCCAGAGCAGGCCGATCATCCCGACTTCTCGTTTGAGCCCGGTATGCCCTGAACCAGTCGGAGTCGTCGTACTGGAACCAGCCATGCCCGGCCACCTCTCGCCTATCGGGACAAATCCACCCCGACAGTGCCGCAGCCCCGCCGCCTCACCCGCCCCGGCACGCGCTCCCCCGGCCGCCCGTCAGCCGGACGGCCGAATCCGGCCGCGATCTCCCGGGACAGTTCCCGGGACGTTCACCCGCAGGGCACCGGGAACTCACCTGGGGGCGGCAGGCTCCCGAGGCAAAGGGGCGAAGTTGGCTATACAACTCCACCCCGACCGGGATGCCGTCCAGGAGGAGACCCGCCGTGCCCGAACTGCCGACGCACTGGCTGCGCGACAACTGCCCGTGTGCCGAGTGCCGCGACCCGCGCAGCGGGCAGAAGCTGTTCCAGATCGCCGACCTGCCCGAGGACCTCGTGGTCTCCGCGCAGTGCGAGATGAACGGGAACCTGGAGGTGCTCTGGTCGGACGGGCACCGCTCGCGCTACCCGCTCGGCTGGCTGACCGAGGCCGGCGACGGGGACGGGCGCACCGAGGCCGACAAGCGGCTCTGGGTCGCGGCGGACTTCCGGCGCGGCCTGCCGGAGGCCGAGTGGGAGGCGTACCTGGCCGATCCCGCCGAGCAGGCGGCGGTCCTCACGGCCGTGCGGCGCAGCGGGTTCGCGGTGCTGCGCGGCGTGCCGGCGGTGGAGCGGCAGGTGCTGCGGGTGGCCGGGAGCTTCGGGTTCGTCCGGGTCACCAACTACGGCGAGCTGTTCGACGTCCGCGTCGAGCCGGACCCGAACAACCTCGCCTTCACCAGCGTCGCCATCACCCCGCACACCGACAACCCGTACCGGGACCCGGTGCCCACCCTCCAGCTCCTGCACTGCCTGGAGAACTCCGCCACCGGCGGCGACTCCGGGCTCGTCGACGGCTTCGGGGCCGCCGCCGTGCTGCGCGAGGAGGCACCGGCGGACTTCGCCGTCCTCACCCGCACCCCCGTCCCGTTCGTCTTCCGCGACCACGGCGCCGAACTGCGCGCCGACCGTCCGCTGATCGACGTGGACCCGCTCGGCCGGATCCGCGAGGTCCGGTTCAACAACCGGTCGATCGGCACCCTGCGCGGCAGCCGGGAGGAGTTGGACGCCTTCTACGCCGCCTACCGCCGCTTCGCCGCCGTCACACTGCGCCCCGAGCTCCAGCTCACCTTCCGGCTGGATCCCGGCGACTGCCTGGTCCTCGACAACACCCGCCTCCTGCACGCCCGGACGGCCTTCCGGCAGGACGGCCGCCGCCACCTCCAGGGCTGCTACGCCGACCTCGACTCGCTCACCTCCACCCTGGCCGTGCTGCACCGCCGCACCGCCGCCCTGGACGCGATCGCCGAGCTGTTCGCGGGCGAGGGCGCCGGGGAGTACCTGGGCGAGGCGGTCACGATGGCCGAGCACATGCTCCAGGCGGCCGCTGCCGCCGAGGCGGCGGGCGCGGCCCCGCAGTTGGTCGCCGCCGCGCTGCTGCACGACGTCGGTCACTTCCAGGGAGCCCTGCGCGGGCGGGACCTGATGCAGGGGCAGGACAGCCGGCACGGCGACAGCGGCGCCGACTGGCTGGCGCAGTGGTTCGGTCCGGAGGTCACCGAGCCCGTCCGGCTGCACGTCGCCGCGAAGCGCTACCTGTGCGCGGTCGAGCCGGGCTACCGCGAGCGGCTGTCCGAGGCGTCCGAGTACACGCTCATGGTCCAGGGCGGCCCGATGGACGACGCCCAGGCCGCCGCGTTCGCCGCGCTCCCGGGCGCCGCCGACGCGGTGGCCGTGCGCCGCTGGGACGATCAGGCGAAGGCCGCCGGCGCGGCCGCACCGGACTTCGAGCACTACCGCACGCTGCTCGCCTCGCTCATGAGGTAGCGGAACGGCACGAACGGGGAGGGCAGGAAGCTCCTCCCCCGTCGTGCCGTTCCGGCTCAGTCCAGTTCGCGCGCGTGCCGCGAAAGCGCGGACGTCGCAAGCGAGTTGTGCACGCTGAACGCCACCGTCCCGGGCAGGTAGCGGTCCTGGGACCACTCCACCGGCGTGCCGGTCGGGTCGGTCGTGCGCCGCCGCTCGCGCAGCAGTGGGCCGCCGCGGCGGCAGCCGAGCAGGCGGGCGTCCTCCGCGTTGGCCGCGACGATGTCGATGGTGTGGTCGGCGTCGCAGAACAGGATGCCGTGCTCGCGCAGCACCTCGGTGTGCGAGACGACGTCCGGCGGCAGCTCGGCCACGATCTCGCCGACGCGCGGCGGGTAGACGGTGCGCTCGACCATCACCGGCGTGCCCGACAGCGTCCGCAGCCGGACCGTCACGTACACGTCGGCGCCCGGCTCCAGCCGCAGCTGCTCGCGCTCGGCGGCGTCGGCCGGGCGGCGCACCAGCGAGTCGAGGATGCCGCCGGGCTCCTCCCCCATCGAGTACGCCCAGTGCGTGAAGCTGAGGAGCTCGGAGAAGCTCTGCACCCGCGCGCCGCCGAGCACCACGCGCCGGGTGCCGCGCCGGGAGGTCACCAGGCCGTCCGAGCGCAGCACGGCCAGCGCCTGGCGGACCGTCCCGCGGGAGACCCCGTACTGCTCGGCCAGCGCGCCCTCGGCCGGCAGCCGGCCCGCCTCGCCGAACGCACCGGAGGTGATCGCCTCGCGCAGGTCGGCGGCCACCTTGCGGTAGAGGGCTCCAGTGCGCTCCGCCGGCCGCCCCGGCTCCAGCCCGGGATCCGTTGCCACGTCAGTCAATGTCCCTCCTGGGGCGGTGTCCTGCGCAGCCGTACCGGCGCGGACAGCCCGACCTTATCCCGCTGCGCCTTCGAAGCATCGCACCGAACGGATCACTCCCGACCGGCCGGATTCCACCGTTCCCACAGCCGACCCCGGTTCTGGGCCGGCCGTTCACCTTCCCGTCACCGGGCTCCGGGTTACTTACCCCCGTCAGCGAAGTTGGCTAGTCAACTCGGACGGATTCGCCCGGCTATCGGACGGACCCGAGCACGCCACCACTCGCACGATCCCCCGATCAGACACCTCTGCTCCGCACTCACCTCTCGCAGTACACCCCCGATCAGGAGACTGACCAGTGTCCGTGCACCGCGCCCGCTCCGCCGCCTTCGCGGCCGTCCTGACCGCCGCCGCGCTCTCCCTCACCGCCTGCGGCTCCGCCGGCTCGTCCTCCGCGAAGTCCAACAGCGCTTCGGGCGGCAAGGACGCGAAGACCGCCACCTCCGTCGCCGACTTCGGCGGCATGGACGCGCTGGTCGCCGCCGCCAAGAAGGAGGGCAAGCTCCACGTCATCACGCTGCCGCGCGACTGGGCGAACTACGGCAAGCTGATGGACGACTTCAAGGCGAAGTACGGCATCGAGATCGAGGACGAGAACCCGGACGGCTCCAGCCAGGACGAGATCAACGCGATCACCTCCCGCAAGGGCCAGGACCGCGCCCCCGACGTCGTGGACCTCGGCTCGGCCTTCGCGATCAGTGCGGGCAAGCAGGGCCTGCTGGCCCCCTACAAGGTCGCCGACTTCGACAAGATCCCGGCCACCATGAAGGACGCCAACGGTCTGAGCTACAACGACTACGGCGGCTACATGTCGATCGGCTGCGACGCCAAGAAGGTGGCCGTCTGCCCGAAGACCTTCGCCGACCTGCTCAAGCCCGACTACAAGGGCATGGTCGCCCTGAACGGCAACCCGACCAAGGCCGGTGCCGCCTTCGGCGCCGTCTACGCCGCGGCCCTCGCCAACGGCGGCTCGCTGGACAACATCCAGCCCGGCATCGACTTCTTCGGCAAGGTCAAGCAGGCCGGCAACTTCAACCCGGTCGAGGTCACCCCGGCGACCATCGAGAAGGGCGAGACCCCGATCAGCATCGACTGGTCGTACCTGAACGCCGGCTACTCGGTGAAGTTCAAGGACAAGGGGATCGACTGGCAGGTCGCCATCCCGTCGGACGGCTCCTACGCGCAGTACTACAACCAGGCCATCAACAAGGACGCGCCGCACCCGGCCGCCGCCCGCCTGTGGGAGGAGTACCTCTACAGCGCCGCCGGCCAGAACGGCTTCATGGGCGGCTTCGCCACCCCGGCCCTGTTCGACGCCCTGAAGGCCGCCGGCACCCTGGACGCCGACGCCGCCTCGAAGCTGCCGCCGGTCGAGAAGCCCTTCACCACCTTCCCCACCCCGGACCAGACCGACGCGGCCAAGAAGGTCGTGACCGAGAACTGGGCCAAGGCGATCGCGGGCTGACCTGACGATGACCACGGCTCCCACCCCGGTGCCGGCCTCCGCCTCCGCCGCGCGTAGCGGCGGGGGCGGCGCCCCCGGCTCCGTCACCCCCGAATCCCCGGCCACCACCGCGGCCGCCAAGGCCCCCCGCCCCGGCAGGCGCGGCGGACCCCGCGGCCGGGCCTGGCTGGCCGCCCTCCCCCTGCTGCTGTTCTTCGCGATCGGCTTCGGGCTGCCCGCCGTCGCGATCGCCGTCGGCGCGTTCACGACCTCCTCCGACGCTCCCGACGGCGGCGGCACGTTCACCACCGACAACCTCACCGGCTCGCTCCAGGGCGCCTACTTCACCGCCCTGTGGGGCAGCGTGAAGCTCTCCCTGCTGACCGCGCTGATCGCCGCCGTCGTCGGCCTGCCGCTGGCACAGGCGGTCGCCACCTCCCGGTTCCGGATGTTCCGCGAGGCCGTCATGTCCGCCTCCGGCGTGCTCGCCAACTTCGGCGGCGTCCCGCTCGCGTTCATGTTCGTCGCCACCCTCGGCAACTCCGGCGAGGTCACCAAGCAGTTCGGCCTCACCAAGCACGGCTGGAGCCTCTACACGTTCTCCGGCCTCTCGGTGGTCTACCTGTACTTCCTGGTGCCGCTGATGGTCATCACCATCACCCCGGCCCTGGAGGGCCTGCGCACCCAGTGGCGCGAGGCGGCGGCCAACAACGGCGCCACCGGCGTGCAGTACTGGCGCCACGTGGCCCTGCCGGTGCTCGCGCCCTCGCTGCTCGGCGGCTTCGTGCTGCTCTTCGGCGCCTCCTTCGCCGCGTACGCCACCGCCGAGGCCATGGTGGGCAGTTCGGTCCCGCTGATCTCGATGCAGATCGGCGACGCGCTGTCCGGCAACGTCCTCGTCGGCCAGGGCAACCTCGCCCTCGCCCTCGGCCTCGACATGATCGTGGTCGCCTGCCTGGTGATGGCCGTGTACCTGCCCCTTCAGCGCCGGAGTGCCAAGTGGCTCGCCTGATCAACCGCATCCGTTTCGGCCGCGGCCTCGTCCTGCTGATCTGCGGGACCTACTTCGCCGTCCCGATGGCCGCGTCACTGTGGTTCAGCATCGACGACAACAAGGGCGGCACCACCTTCCGCGCCTACACGGAGCTGGTGAACGCCCCGGGCTTCACCGACAGCCTCGTGCTGAGCCTCGAACTCGCCGGGGTCTCCGTGGCGGTGCTGCTGCTCCTGCTGGTGCCCGCGATGCTCGCGGCCCGGCTCGGCGCGCCGAAGCTGCGCCCGGTGATCGAGATCATGTGCTCGATGCCGCTGGTCGTCCCCGTGGTCGCGCTGACCACCGGCATCATCGGCGTGCTGCGCTGGGGTCCGGACTACCTGCAGGACACGCCGTTCTTCCAGACCGTCGTGGCCATCCAGGACCCGAACTTCCCGATCGTCCTGGTCATCGCGTACGTGCTGATGGCGCTCCCGTTCGCCTACCGGGCGCTGGACGCCGGGATGCGCGGCGTCGACGTCGTCACCCTCGTCGAGGCCGCCCGCAACTGCGGCGCCGGCTGGCTGCGCGCGGTGTTCACCGTCGTCCTGCCGAACCTGCGCAGCGGGCTGCTGAACGCGGCCGTGCTCACCGTCGCCCTGGTGCTCGGCGAGTTCACCACCGCCTCGATCCTCGGCTTCGCCCCCTTCTCGGTGTGGATCAACTCCAACGGCAAGAGCGACGGCCAGATGTCCGTCGCCGTGTCGATGCTCAGCCTGCTGATCGTCTGGCTCGTCCTGCTGCTGATGTCCGCCGTCGGCCGCGGCCGCAAGGCCGCGCGGTCCTGATCCGCCCCTTCCGCTTCCCAGGAGTACCTCCCCCATGACCACGGCTACCGCCACCGCCACCGGCAAGGCCCCGGCCACCGGCGGCGCGACCGTCGAATTCCGCTCCCTGCGGCGCTCGTTCGGCGCCACCACCGCCCTCGACGGCCTGGACCTGACCGTCGCCCCGGGCGAACTGCTCGCCCTGCTCGGCCCGTCCGGCTGCGGCAAGACCACCGCGCTGCGCATCCTGGCCGGCTTCGAGCAGCACGACTCCGGCGAGGTCCTCGTCGACGGCCGGGACATCACCGCGATCCCGGCGCACAGGCGCGACGCGGGCATGGTGTTCCAGTCCTACAGCCTCTTCCCGCACCTGACCGCGCTCGACAACGTCGCCTTCGGGCTGCGGATGCGCGGCGCCGGCAAGGCGGAGCGCCGGCGGCGTGCCCAGGAGCTGCTGGAGCTCGTAGGCCTGCCGCAGCGCGCCGGGCACTACCCGCACCAGATGTCCGGCGGCCAGCAGCAGCGCATCGCGCTCGCCCGCGCGCTCGCCCTGCAGCCGCGCGTCCTGCTGCTCGACGAGCCGCTGTCCGCGCTGGACGCCAAGGTCCGCCTCCAACTGCGCGAGGAGATCCGCCGCCTCCAGCAGGAGCTCGGGATCACCACCCTGTTCGTCACCCACGACCAGGAGGAGGCGCTGTCGATGGCCGACCGCGTCGCCGTCCTGCGTGCGGGCCGGCTGGAGCAGTGCGCGAGCCCGAACGAGCTGTACTCGCGCCCGGCCACCCCGTTCGTCGCCGAGTTCGTCGGCACCATGAGCCGGATCCCGTGCACCCGCACCGACGGGGGCGTCGAGGTGCTCGGCCGCCGGCACGCCGTGGACGGCGCCCTGCCGGTCGACGGCGAGCTCCAGGTGCTGGTCCGCCCGGAGAACGTCACGCTGACGCCGTCCGCGGACGGCCCGGCCCTCGTCGTGACCGCGTCCTTCCTGGGCGCCGTCACCCGGCTCACCGTCCGCCTGGACGACGGCACCGAGGTCAAGGCCGACCTGCCGACCGAGGCCGCCGCCGCCCTCCCGGCCGGTTCGCGCGCCGTGCTCACCCTCCCCGAGCGACCCGTGCTGGTGGACCGCCGCGCGGCCTGAGAGCCTGTGACGTCCCCTTTTCGCTCCTGACGATCCACCGAAGGTACCGCCATGCCTGAATCCGCACAGCCCGATTCCGCACTGCCCGCCGCCGTCCTGTTCGACATGGACGGCACCCTGGTCGACACCGAGCACCTCTGGTGGGAGGCCGCCGCCGAGCTCGCCGAGGAGCTGCACCGCCCGCTCACCGACCAGGACGCCCCGGAGGTGCTCGGCCGCGCCGTCGAGCACACCGCCGCCCACCTGCACCGGGTCAGCGGCACCGCGCTGAGCGAGGCCGAGGTCGCCGAGCGGCTCGGCGACTCCTTCGCCGGCAAGGTCGCCGCCGAGACGGTCCCGCGCCCCGGCGCGCTGGCCCTGCTCGCCTCCCTGCGCGAGGCCCGGGTGCCCACCGCACTGGTCTCGGCCTCGCCGCGCCGGGTGGTCGACCTCGTCCTGTCCACCATCGGCCGGGACTGGTTCACCGTCACCCTCGCCGCCGAGGACACCGAGCGGACCAAGCCCGCGCCCGACCCGTACCTGGCCGCCGCCGAGCGGCTCGGCCTGGATCCGGCCGCCTGCGTCGCCGTCGAGGACACGCCGACCGGCGTCACCTCCGCCAGCGCGGCCGGCTGCGCCGTGCTCGCCGTCCCGTCCACGGCCACGCCGATGCCGGACGGCGCCCGGATCACGCTGCTCGACAGCCTGGCGAACGCGGATCTAGCCCTGCTCGGGAAGCTCGGCGCCCACCAGGCCGTTTGAGTCCGGCATGCCCTACCTCCTCCTCACCCTCGCGATCCTCAGCGAAGTCTGCGCGACCAGCTGCCTCAAGCTCACCGAGGGCTTCTCGAAGTTCTGGCCCAGCGTCGGCGTGGGCGTCGGCTACGTGCTCTCCTTCGCGCTGCTGGGCCGCGCGCTCAAGCACATCCCGGTCTCGGTCGCGTACGCGGTCTGGTCGGGCGCCGGGACGGCGGCGGTCGCCGGGATCGGCGTCGTAGCCTTCGGCGAGTCCCTCGGCAGGCTCCAGATCGCGGGGATCGCCCTGATCATCGTCGGGGTGGTCGTGCTCAACCTCAAGGGAGGACACTGAGCCCTCCCGCTCCGGCGGTGCGGCACGGACAACCGTGCCGCACCGCCGTTCTCAGCTCCGCACCACGCGGGCCCGCAGGTAGTTGCGGCGCCCGAAGTTGGGCTCGTCCACCGCCGTGAGCTCGTCCACCTCGAAGCGGTACAGGGCCGCCGCGCCGGCGCCGGTGAGGTACTGGCGGCGGAGCTCGTCGTCCTGGGCGAAGGACGGGTAGCGGGCCTGGTAGGCGGCCAGGGCGGCCTCCGCCTGGTGCCCCCAGGCCTCGCCGGCGCTGCCCGCGAGCTGGAGGCCGCGCAGCTGTTCGCCGAAGACGGGCGGCGGCAGGAAGACGGTGGCGGCGGCGCGGGCCTCCTCGGCGAGGTGGTGGCTGTGCCGGGTGGAGCGCTCGCTGACGAAGTACAGGACGAGGTCGTCGTCGTGGGCGAAGAACGCCAGGTTGGCGTGCGGCCCGTGCTCGTGCCCCGCCGTCGCGAGGGTGAGCACCATGGCCTCGGCGAGCAGGCCTTCGACGCCCTTGTGCAGGAGGTCGCCGGGCCAGTCCCCCTGGGTGATGTCGAGTCGGTACGGCACGGACGCTCCCTCCGCTGGCACGACAGAGCCGGGCGGGTTCCCCGTCGCGACGGGGCTCCACGCCCGGCTCACATGCTCTACCCGCCGTCCCGCCCGAACAAGGCGGGCGACGGAATCAGTACCGCGACAGCGCGCCCGGACCGAGCAGCGGGCGCAGCGCCCCGCCCCGCATCCGGTCCACCAGGGGCCCGCAGCGCCCGGCGAGCGGCGCCAGGATCGCCGCGACGACGATGCCGACCAGCATGCCGACCGCGACGTCGTGCGGGTAGTGCACGCCGACCCAGACCCGGGAGGCGCCCATCAGGACGGCGAAGATCCCGGCGATCGCGCCGAGGCGGCGGTCGACGAAGAGCAGCGCGGTCGCGGCGGCGAAGGCGATCACGGTGTGGTTGCTGGGGAAGGACCAGTCACCGGTGCCGGGGCAGGTCTCCAGCGGGACGCTCCCGCGGATCTGCGCACACGGCCGGACCTCCTCGACCATGCCCTTCAGCACGGAGTTCGCGCCGTACGCGACGACCACGATCACCGGCGTCGCCAGCACCCGGGCCATCAGGGCCGAGTCGGCGCCGCGCGCCCGCCACCACGCGTAGAGCATGAAGACGGCGAACAGGCCGAGGCCGATGGCCGACCAGACCTTGATCACGTCGTCCAACCACACCGGGGCGGCCTTGGACCACCCGTTGACCTGGGTGTAGAGGCCGCCGGAGATGCCGCTGCCGTCGAACACGGCGAGAGCCCGGGAGGACATCACGCGTCACCTCCGTGACGGCGCGCCTTACGGGCGCGGAACACTTCGAGAACAATGGGGAGCACGGAGACAACTACTACCAGACCGATGATCGGTAGCAGATACCGGTCGATGCTGGGGATCGACGATCCCAGCCCGTAGCCCGCCAGCACCACGCCCACCGTCCACAGCGCACCGCCCGCGACCTGCCAGAAGGTGAACGAGCGGACCGGCACGTCGAGCACGCCGCACATCGGATTGAGCACCGTTCGGACGACGGGGATGAACCGCGCCAGGACGATCGCCTTGCCGTGGCCGTACTTGGCCAGCAGTTCCTCGGCCCGCTCGACGCCCTGCTGCAGGCTCTTGCGCTTGCTGCGGCGCAGCATCGCCCGCCCGCCCCGCCTGCCGATGACGTAGCCGACCTGGGCGCCCGCCAGCGCGCCGACCAGGGCCGCCGGGAGGACCTGCCACAGCTCCAGCTGCGGGCCCTTGGTGGCGCCGGGCACGCAGAGCAGCCCGGCGGTGAACAGCAGCGAGTCGCCGGGCAGGAAGAAGCCCACCAGCAGGCCGGTCTCGGCGAAGAGCACCACGGCGATGCCGAGCGCGCCGAAGGCGGCGAGCAGCGAGGAGGCGTCCAGCGGGTTCACCGCGAGGTGGACGGCCGGATCGAGGGGCAGCTGGAGCAAGGCTGGCGGACCTCCCGTACGTTGGAGGGCGGTGGAACGCCCGGACCGTCTACAGTGACGTAGACGGTCTACATGACTGTAGACGATACCTGGAGGAAGCGCCGCCATGTCCGACGTACCGTCCGCCCGCCGGCCCGCCGGCGAGCTGGAGGCCGAGGTGCTGGCCGCCCTCTGGTCCGCACGGCACCCGATGACGCCGCAGGACGTCCAGGCGGCGCTCGGCGGGGACCTCGCCCGCACCACGATCGCGACGATCCTCGCCCGCCTGCACGACAAGGGCACCGTCGAACGGACCCGGGCCGGCCGCGCCTACGCCTACACCCCGACCGTCCAGGACACCGCGGGCCTCGCCGCCCGCCGCATGCACACCGAGCTCGGCCGCGAGGCCGACCGCTCCACCGTGCTCGCGCGCTTCGTCTCCGACCTCTCCACCGAGGACGAGCAGCTCCTCCGCGCACTCCTGGGCGACGGCACCGCGTGATGATCGCCGTCTGGGCGCCCCTCCTGCTGCCCTTCCTCGCCGCCCCGCTGGCCCGCCGCCTCGCCGACGCGCTGTCCCCCCGGGCCGCCGCCTGGACACTCGCCGGCTCGGCCGCCGTCCTGGCCGGCGGCGCCCTGTGCTCGCTCGGCCTGCTCGCCGCCGCCGGACTGCTCCAGCTGCCGCCGGTCGCCGCACTCGGCCACCTGTCGCTGCCCTGGCTCACCGCCGCCGCGCCCAGCGCACCCCTCGCGGCGGCCGTCGCCGCACTCGCCCTGGCCGCGCTGACCGCCCTCGCCGTCCGGACCGCCCGCCGTCACCACCACGACCTGCGCACCGCCCGGGCCGCCCTGCCCGCCGAGGACACGCGCCGGCCCCCGCGACACCTGCTGACCCCGCCCGACCACCGGCTCACCGTCCTCGACGACGAACGCGCCGACGCCTTCGCCCTCCCGGGCCGGCTGCACCGCGGCGAGCCCGGCCGGATCGTCGTCACCGCCGGCATGCTGCGGGCCCTCAGCGGCCCCGAACGGGCGGCCCTGCTCGCCCACGAGCGGGCCCACCTCACCGGCCGCCACCACCTCTTCCTCGCCCTGGCCGAACACGCCGCCGACATCCACCCGGCGCTCCGGCAACTGCGCACGCCCCTCGGGTACCACCTGGAGCGCTGGGCCGACGAGGTGGCGGCGGCCCGGGTGGGCGACCGCACCGTGACCGCCCGCGCGGTGGGCCGCGCCGCCCTGGCCGCCAACCGGGCCCCCTCGCCCGCCCGCCCCAAACTGGCGGCCGCGGCCCACACCGGCCCCGTCCCGCGGCGGGTGGCCGCCCTCCTGCAACCCCGCCCGACCGCCACGCGCACCCGCCTGCGCCCGGTGGCCCTGGCCCTGGCCGCCTGCCTGGCGCTGAGCACGGCGGCCACCCTGGAGGCGACCGCCGACCTGCACCGCACGGTGGAGGCCGCCCAGCACAACGACGGACACGTGGAACGCTGACGGCCGCCGCGCGCGGAGCCGGCGGCGGGCGCGGAAGAAACCCCCACCACCCCGCACACCGACTTCCCCGACCCCATCCCCAGACCCCCACCTCCCCCTTACGCTTTCGTCAGCGCATCGACCCCGACGCGCCCTCGATCGGCGGCGAGGAGCAACCCGAGTGCGTCAGACCGGACGGCAGACCCGACGACCAGAACGTCGAACCGCGCCGACCGCGGCCGAACTGGCCAAGGTCCACGACCGCACCCTCGCCGGCGCCGCCGCCCGGGAAGCCGCCCGCGAGAACACCCAACAGCCCGCCGGCACCGGCACCGCCGGCAACGGCCAGGACCTGCTGGAACCCCGCCCCGAGATCGGCGACTCCTGGGAGCGCCTGCGCCGTCTCGGCCTCGACCCCGACTCCGGTGCCGCCGCCGTCCACCTCGGCCCGGCCGAGGTCGAACTGCGCCGGCGGGCGAGCGGCCTGGAAGCCGTCATGCCCGTGCTGCGCGAGACCCTCATCCAGCCCGTGGACCAGGCCCCGCTGATCCTCGCGATCGCCGACGCCGAGGGCCACGTCCTGTGGCAGGAGGGTGAGCGGGGCCTGCGCCGCAGCGCCGACCGGATCGGCTTCCTGATCGGCGCCCGCTGGATCGAGGAGAGCGTCGGCACCAACGGGATCGCGGCGGCGCTCCGCACCCAGCGCCCGATGCACGTCCACTCCGCCGAGCACTACCTGCGCAGCCACCACTCCTGGACGTGCGTCGCCGCGCCCGTCCACGACCCCGGCACCGGACAGCTGATCGGCGCGGTCAACCTCAGCGGCCCCGCCCACAGCGTGCGCCCGTACCTGCTCCAACTCACCACCACGGCGGCGCGCCTCGCCGAGACCGAACTGCGCGCCCACCGGCTGGAGTCGCTCCACCAGCTGCGCACGATGGCCGCCCCGCTGCTCGCCCGGGTGGCCGGTCCGGCGCTCGTGGTGGACGCCGCCGGGTGGACCGCCGCCTCGGCCGGGCTCCCGCCGCTCGGCCGGCTGCGCCTGCCCGCGGAGAGCTGGGGCGGCACGGCCGTCCAGTGGGTGCCCGGGCTCGGCGAGTGCGTCCTCGAACCGCTGGCCGACGGCTGGCTGGTGCGGCCGGTCCGGCCGTCGGACGGGGACGGCACCCTCGCCGCCGAGCAGTTGGAGGGAGCCCGGCTGCGCCTGGACCTGCGACGCGCGGACCGTCCGGAGCTCTCGGTGCAGGGCGCGGCCGGCGGGTGGTCCCACGCGCTCAGCCCCCGCCACGCCGAACTCCTGCTCCTGCTGGCCACCGGACGCAACGGCAGCACCGCCGCGCAACTCGCCGACGCGCTGTTCGGGGATCCGGCCAGGACGGTCACCGTCCGCGCCGAGCTGTCCCGGCTGCGCCGCTACCTGGGCGGCCTGCTGGCCCACCGGCCGTACCGGTTCGCGGAGTCGGTGCTGGTCACGGTACTGGGCCCGGACGATCCGTACGACCTGCTGCCGTCGTCGTCGGCCCCGGCCGTGCGCCGCCTGCGGACGGCACTGGCCGCCGGCACGGTACGCCTGCCGGGCACGGTGGTACCCGAGCCCCGGGCATCCGACCCGCGCACCCGCGTGAGCGCCCCTCAGCCGCCCGCGAGCAGGGCGGCCAGCTGGGCGTCGGTCGGGCCGCAGGCACGCTCGGCCTCCTCGGAGACCAGCGCGTAGGTCCGCTCGAGCCAGGCCTGCACGCGGGGCTTGGAGACCTCCAACAGGGCGCTGCCGTGCGGGGATTCGAGCGCGAGGTGCAACGTCGAGCCGTGGCACGGGCAGTACGCCGGCCACAGTTTGACGTCGCCCTGGCCGCTCAGCGTGCGCAGGCCGTCGCGCAGGAGTTCGCGCGAGAACACCCAGTCGGCCTCGTCCGGCCGGCCCACGTGGAAGGTCAGCAGCACCTCGTACGGACGGGCGGCGTCGAAGCGGAACCGGGTACGGACCTCGCCGACCGTCTCCTCGCCCAGCGAGATCCGCAGCGTCAGCACCTCCTCCACCGCCGCCGGAGCGGCGGTGGAGCCCTCCCCATCGTCGCCCGTGGGGGTGGCGGCGAGGGGTGCACTGGAGGCTGCGGACAGCGGGTCGGGCGGCATGACGGTCTCTCCGGGACGGCGTGGGATGCTCTCAGACTGCGCCACTGCGAACCGGGCGGGCAAGGGTTGCAAGGAGGTTGCAACCACACCCGTCCCGGACGGACGGTCCTCACCGGGACTTGTCAGACGATCCGTCAACTTCCTTACCTTGAACGGATGTCCACGAAGTGGATGGGATCCGTCCACGACGTGGCCGCCCGCTGGTACGCTCACCCCCTCCCGGAACGGACCCCGCACCACGGACCGTGGGAGAATGCGGCGACTGCGACGGCGACTTCGGGGAGGGAGGGGTCCGGTGGCTGTGCGCGAGGACGCGGTACCGGACGTGCGGCACGAGGCCGCGCCACACGGTCGGCACGGTCGGCCACGCCCGTTCGGCGGCCGGTTCCGGCTGCCCACCCTGCGGTTCTCCGGCGCCGCGATGGCGATGTCCACGGTCGTCGGCATCAGCATCGCCACCACCCTGCTCCTGCACGAGCAGCAGGGCATCGGCCGGCGGGCCGGCGTCGCGCGGGTCGGCACGACGCCGCCGCCGACCCCGAGCGGGAGCGGCACCGAACAGGCGGAGGCCGCCGCGGAGCACCCCCCGGCGGCGCCCGAGCCCAGCGGCCGGCCGGCCGCCTCCCGGCCCGCGCGGCCCCACCCCGGATCGTCGACGCCCGCCCCCTCCACGCCCCGGCCGGGCACGCCCGAGCCGACGGCCACCGCGCCCGAGGGCGGACACACCGGACTCGCGTCCACCGACGATCCGTCCGGCCTGGGCCGCGGGGCCACCACGGCGCACGGGCCGGCGGCGCCGTCCGGGCAGGCGCCTGCGCAGACGTCT
This sequence comes from Kitasatospora sp. NPDC048722, assembly GCF_040650235.1. Classification (NCBI taxonomy): domain Bacteria; kingdom Bacillati; phylum Actinomycetota; class Actinomycetes; order Kitasatosporales; family Streptomycetaceae; genus Kitasatospora; species Kitasatospora sp. NPDC048722. The sequence continues at coordinate 74,726 of NZ_JBEZGX010000006.1, read as the reverse complement.
CCGCAGACGTCTCCGCAGCTGACGCCCACCCCGTCGCCGGCGCAGCCGTCCGGACAGCCGTCGCCGTCCCCGAACGCGGGCCTCCCGTCCGGCACGCCGTCGTTCACACCGAGGCTCCCGACCGTCCCTTCGGTGGTCCCGGCCGTCCCGGGATCCGACATCACACCGAAGGCCCCTGGCACCGCCGGCGTCCCCGACACCACTGGAACCACTGGAACCGCCGACGCGATCCCCGAGGCCGAGCAGCCCCTGAGCGGCGTCGCCCAGGTCACCCCGCTCGGTCGCGACGGCACGCGACACGTGCTCGGCCTCAGCATCACCGAGCCCGTCACCGCCCTCCAGGCCGAATTCCGGCTCTCCCCGGGCGAGTTGGCCCCGGGAAGCGGCACCGCGTGGACGGACCTGCCCGGCGCCGTGGTCACCACCCAGCAGGAACGGGGCGCCCTGGTCTACCGGTTCACCACCCCGGCCGGTACCGACGTCAGCCCGGGCCGCTACACGTTCGGAGTCCGCGGTACCCGCCCGGCCGTGACGGCTCCGTGCAAGGGCGCCGGGGCGGAGGGCTGGAACGCCGCCGCCTTCGGCATCACCGACCCCCGGGCCGTCGCCGCCCTGGGCACCTTCGCCGAGGCGGCACCGCAAGCAGACCGGCAGCCCGCCCCGTCGGCAGCCCCGTCGAAGACCCCGCCGGGAGCCCGGCCGAAGACCCCGCCCGTCCACCGCTGACGCCCGGCCGGGCCCCGCGGGTCCCACCCGGCGGCCGGGGCTCGTCTCCGCGGCCACGTTCGTTACTGTGGGCAGCACCCGGCCCGGCGGCCCGACCGGGCCCCGTGCGGCCGCCGACCCGTACCCGAGGAGGAGTCCGTGTCCACCGTCCTGACCCCCGGCGGAAACGCACCGCTGTCCGCCGCGCGGGTGACCGTCGAGGTCACCGCGCCCAAGACGCTGGACGTCTCCGGCCTGCTGCTGACCGACGCCGGGAAGGTGCGTTCGGACGCCGACTTCGTGTTCTTCAACGCCCCGCACGGCCCCGGCGTCAGCCACCGCCCGGCCGGCGCGGGGGTGCCGGACGCGATCACCGTGGACACCCGGGCCCTTCCGCCCGGGATCACCAAGGTGGTCGTGACGGCCAGCCCGGCCGACCAGGAGAGCACGTTCGCCGGGATGGAGCCGACCGCGACCGTCCGCGACGCCGACACCGGTCAGGTGCTGGTCTCCTTCACCCCGCCGCCGCTCGGCCGGGAGACCGCGCTCATCGTGGTGGAGGTGTACCTGCGCAACGGCGCGTGGAAGGTGCGGGCGGTCGGCCAGGGGTACGCCAACGGGCTCGCGGGCATCGCCACCGACTTCGGCGTCACCGTCGACGACACCCCGGTGACCCCGACGGCTCCGGCGGCTCCGGCGGTCTCCGTCGCGCCGCCGATGCCGACCGCCCCGCCGCCCGCACCGACCACGTCGCCCGTCGACCCGCGCATCGCCCGCACCACCGCACCCCCGATGCCGGCCACCCCGCCGCCCGCCGCACCGCCGGCACCTGCGGCGGCCACCCGCCCGAAGGTCACCCTCGACAAGGGCCGGGTCAACCTGGTCAAGGGCAGCTCGGTGTCCCTGGTCAAGAACGGCCGCCCGTTCCTCTCCTCGGTCCGGATGGCCCTCGGCTGGGAGCCCGCCGGCCGCGGCCGCAGCGTCGACCTCGACGCCTCCTGCATCGCCTTCGACGCCAGGCGCCGCAAGCTGGAGACGGCCTGGTTCATGAAGCTCACCGTCTTCAACGGCGCGATCGCCCACTCCGGCGACAACCTCACCGGCGCGGGCACCGGCGACGACGAGTCGATCACCGTCCACCTGGAGGGCCTGCCCGCCGAGGTCACCGGCCTGGTCTTCGTCGTCAACTCCTTCTCCGGGCAGCGCTTCACCGAGGTGCAGAACGCCTACTGCCGCCTGCTGGACGCCGGCAGCGGACAGGAGCTGGCCCGCTTCGACCTGACCCACTCGGAGCCGCGCACCGGTGTGGTGATGTGCAAGCTGGTCCGCCAGAACACCGGCGAGTGGGAGATGACGGCGCTCGGCGAGTACGTGGACGCCAAGACCGCCCGCGCGATGATCGAGCCGTCCGCCGCACTCCTCTGAACCCCGGCCCGCCCACCGGAAAACCGGTGGCCGGGCCGCTGGGCCGGAGCCATCCTGTCCGCATGCAGATCAGAGAAGCCACCGCCGAGGACTGGCCGGCCGTCTGGCCGTTCTTCCACGCGATCGTCGCCGCGGGCGAGACGTTCCCCTACCCGCCGGACCTCTCCTCCGAGCTCGGCCGCGAGTGGTGGCTGCTGCCCGCGCCGAACCGCACGGTGGTCGCGGTGGACGACGCGGGCACGGTCGTCGGCACCGCGAACATGTGCCGCAACCGCCCGGGCAACGGCTCGCACGTGGCCAGCGCCAGCTACATGGTGGACCCGGCCCACCACGGGCGGGGCATCGGGCGGGCCCTGGTCGAGCACACCCTCGACTGGGCCCGCCGACAGGGCTATCGCGCCATGCAGTTCAACGCGGTGGTGGCGAGCAACCACCATGCGGTGAGGCTCTACGAGTCGCTGGGCTTCACCATCGTCGGCACCGTCCCCGAGGCCTTCCGCCACCCCACCGAGGGATACGTCGGCCTCCACGTGATGCACCGCCCGCTCTGAGAGCGGCTACTCCTCGATGGCCCCGCCCACCCGGCGCAGGTGCTGCCGGAAGCTGTACGCCGGGTCGGCGGCGCGCCGCTCCAGGTACTCGTCGAAGGCGGTCTGCCGCCGGAGCGTGTCACCGGAGCGGATCCGCCCGGCCTGGGCGCGCTCGGTGCGGGCGATGTCCGCAGCCGCCGCGAGCACCTCCTCGATCCGGTCGCCGGGGACGAACAGCACCCCGTCCGCGTCGGCGAGGACCACGTCCCCGGCGTCCACCAGGTGCGGCCCGAACCGCGCCGTGACCAGCGCCTCCGGCTCCCGCTCGGCCAGCCGCAGGGGCCCGAGCGGCAGGGCGCCGTAGCTGAACACCGGCAGCCCGATCTCCACCAGCTCGGGCGTGTCCCGGTGCAGCCCCCACACGACGATCCCGGCGACCCCGGCCGCCATCGCCTCCAGCACGGCGAGGTCCCCGATGCAGGCCTCGTCCGTCCGCCCGCCGTTGTCGATCACGAGGACGTCCCCGTCCCGCGCGGCCCCGTACGCCTCCAGGAAGACGTCCACGCTCCCGTAGTGCCGCACCGGCAGCACCCGCCCGGCGACCCGGGCCCCCGCCACGACCCCCGCAACCCCCACCGGCGCCGCCCGCACCCCCACCCCGAGCCGCACGCAGGCATCCGCCACCAGCGGCGTCGACAGCCCCTCGAACTCCTTCAGCATCCCCAACTCCTCCCGCCGGAGCCCCAGTTCACCACCCCCAGATCCTAGGCGGGACTCAAACTCACACCATCGGGTGAAAGTCCGCCGCATACGGCACAACCCGACCGAAGAACGATGAGCGTGGCGCCCATCGAAGGAGGGGCATCATGAGTCCTGCGGCGCATGAACAAGCGATCGCGGGCTCCCCGTCGCAGGCCGACATCCTGCTGGAGAGTTTCCTGAGCCTGCACTCCCCCGAAGGCTTCCGGGCCGAGCAAATCGAGGGAGAGATCATCGTGGCACCATCGCCGGACGGCCTGGACACGAAAGACTTCCTCTAGAGCCCCGGAAGACGCGAAACGGCTCGCACCCCCTCCCACAAAGGGGGTACGAGCCGTCGGCACCGGGGCCGCAGCGTCAGCTGCGGGTGGCCATGGCGCGCAGGAAGAAGGTCAGGTTGGCCGGGCGCTCGGCGAGGCGGCGCATGAAGTAGCCGTACCACTCCTGGCCGTACGGGAGGTACACGCGCATGGTGTTGCCCTCGCCGGCGAGGCGCAGCTGCTCCTCCGGGCGGATGCCGTAGAGCATCTGGTACTCGAACGAGTCGCGCGTGCGGCCGTTCCACTGGGCCAGCTGTCCGGCGATCTTGATCATGTTCGGGTCGTGCGAGGCGATCATCGGGTAACCCTCGCCCGCCATCAGGACCTTGAGGGCGCGGACGTACGCGAGGTCGACCTCGTGCTTGCCCTGGAAGGCGACCGACTCGGGCTCCTTGTAGGCGCCCTTGCACAGGCGCACGCGCGAGCCGGCGCCGGAGAACTCGCGGCAGTCGGCCTCGGTGCGGCGCAGGTAGGCCTGGAGCACGACGCCCAGCCACGGGAAGTCGGCCCGCAGCTCGCGCGCGATGGCGAGGGTGGAGTCGGTGGTGGTGTGGTCCTCCATGTCGAGGGTCACCGTGGTGCCCGCGTCGGCGGCGGCCTCGCAGATGCGACGGGCGTTCTCCAGCGCGATCTTCTCGCCGTCCACCGGCAGGAACTGGCCGACGGCCGACAGCTTGACGGACACCTCGGCGCCGGCCGCGAGGCCGGTCTCCTTGAGCGCCTTGAGCAGGTGCTCGTACGCCTCGGCGGTGCCGGCGGCCTGGGCGGCGTCCTGGGTGTCCTCGCCGAGGTGGTCCAGGGTGACCTTGCGGCCGGTGGCGACCAGGTCGTCGCAGGCGGTGACGGCGTCGTCGAGGACCTCGCCGGCGACGAAGCGCTCGACTATCGCGTGGGTCGGCGGGAACTTCTCGACCACGGTGCGGACCTGCGGCGACCGGGAGGCCGCGAGGAGGGCGGAACGGAGCATCGTGACTCCTGGAGCTGGTGCTTCTAAGGGTGGCAGAAAGGGCCGGGGCGGCGGTACGGGGGTGGCCCGCCGCCCCGGCGGGGCGACGCCCGGTTGCGGGACCGGGCGTCGCGGGTGACCGATGGCTGCGGGAGCCGAAGGGTCGAGGGGGCCGGTCAGCCCATGTGCGGGTAGCGGTAGTCCGTCGGCGGGACGAAGGTCTCCTTGACCGAGCGGGTCGAGGTCCACCGCGCGAGGTTCTGCTTGGCGCCGGCCTTGTCGTTGGTGCCGGAGGCCCGGCCGCCGCCGAAGGGCTGCTGGCCGACGACGGCGCCGGTCGGCTTGTCGTTGATGTAGAAGTTGCCGGCCGCGAAGCGCAGCTTCTCCATCGCGTGCTCGACGGCCGCGCGGTCCTGGGAGATGATCGAGCCGGTCAGGCCGTAGGCCGAGACGGACTCCATCTGCGCCAGCATCTCGTCGTACTTCTCGTCCTCGTAGACGTGGACGGCGAGGATCGGGCCGAAGTACTCGTCGCGGAAGTACTCCGAGGCCGGGTCCTGGCACACGAGCACGGTCGGGCGGACGAAGTAGCCGACCGAGTCGTCGTAGGTGCCGCCCGCGAGGACCTCGACCTGCGGGTCGGCCTGGGCGCGGTCGATGGCGGCCTTGTTCTTGGCGAAGGCGCGCTCGTCGATGACGGCGGACATGAAGTTGCCCAGGTCGCTGACGTCGCCCATGGTGAGGCCGTCGACCTCGGCGGCGAACTCGTCCTTCAGGCCGGCCCACAGCGAGGCGGGGACGTAGGCGCGGGAGAGCGCCGAGCACTTCTGGCCCTGGAACTCGAAGGCGCCGCGGGTCATCGCGGTCTTCAGCACGGCCGGGTCGGCGGACGGGTGGGCGACCAGGAAGTCCTTGCCGCCGGTCTCGCCGACGATCCGCGGGTAGGTGCGGTACTGCGAGATGTTGTTGCCGACCTCGCGCCACAGGTGCTGGAAGGTGGCGGTGGAGCCGGTGAAGTGGATGCCGGCGAGCGCCGGGTGCTTCAGCGCGACGGCGGAGACGTCGAGGCCGTCGCCGGTCACCATGTTGATGACGCCCTTGGGCAGGCCGGCCGCCTCCAGCAGCTGCATGAGCAGGTGCGCGGAGAACTGCTGGGTCGGGGACGGCTTCCAGAGCACCACGTTGCCCATCAGCGCGGGCGCGGTCGGCAGGTTGCCGGCGATCGCGGTGAAGTTGAACGGGGTGATGGCGTAGACGAAGCCCTCCAGCGGGCGGTGGTCGCTGCGGTTCCACACGCCGTCCGAGGAGACCGGCTGCTCGGCCATGATCTGGCGGGCGAAGTGCACGTTGAAGCGCAGGAAGTCGACCAGCTCGCAGGGGGTGTCGATCTCGGCCTGCTGCGCGGTCTTGGACTGGCCGAGCATGGTGGCGGCGGCCAGGGTCTCGCGCCAGGGGCCGGCCAGCAGGTCGGCGGCGCGGAGGAAGATCGCGGCGCGGGAGTCGAAGGAGAGCGCCTGCCAGGCCGGGGCGGCGGCCAGGGCAGCGTCGATGGCGTCCTGCGCGTCGGCCTGGGTGGCGTTGCGCAGGGTGCCGAGCCGAGCCGCGTGGTTGTGCGGCTGGACGACGTGGATCTCGGCGCCGCCGCCCATGCGGCGCTCACCGTTGATCGTCATGGTCAGCTGGACCGGCTCCTGGCCGCCCAGCTCCTTCAGCTTGGCCTCCAGACGGGCCCGTTCGGGGCTGCCGGGGGCGTAGCTGTGGACCGGCTCGTTCACCGGCGCGGGGACCTGGGTCACAGCGTCCATAGAGCGCACGCTCTCCTTCGTTGTTGCAGGGGGATGCCGACGCGGGTCGCACGTCGACCACAGCACGAACGCTATTCCTGCACCCGCGGGCACTTGATTGGCCGGGCGGCTAAATTCCCCCGTACGGCGTTGTCCGGCCCGACGAACAACGTCACGGCGCGGTCACGGACGGCGCCGGGCGCCGCCCGCGTGGCCCCGACGGCCCCTCACACCCCGGCCGCGACCCCGTTCACGCCTCCCGCGGCCACCCGCCGCTCCCAGTCGATCCGGTAGCCGTGCACGGGGCGGAGCATCTTCTCCGGGCTCATGAAGGTCCGCACGGCGATCGGCGCGAGCAGCCGGAACATCACCCGCGCGACCGGCCCGGAGGACTTCTGGCTGTTGGTGCGGGCCGCGTCGGCGGCGATCTTCTCGACCCGCGGCCGGCGCATCGCCTCGTAGGCGGCGAACGCGGCGGCGAGGTCGGGCAGGTCCCGCAGGCAGCGGGCGAGTTCGACGGCGCTCTCGACGGCGAGCGAGACGCCCTGGCCGGAGCTGTTGGACGGCGCGTGCACCGAGTCGCCGACCAGGACCATCCGGCCGCGGTACCAGTGCGGGACGGACGGCATGATCTCCAGCCGCGGGAAGACCTCCATGCCGTCGGCGTCGGCCGCCGCGAGGACGTCCCGGGCGGGCACGTCGCCGGAGTGCAGGTCGCGCAGCCGGCGCAGCCACTCCTCGTTGCCCACCGCGCGAACCTGTTCGTAGGTCAGCTGCTCGGGCTGCGGGACGTTGCTGAACCACGCCGTCCCGGCACCCCCGGGCAGCCCCCAGTAGCCGAAGAAGGCGCGGGCGCCGTTGGCGAAGTGCACGGTCTCGCCACGTCCGGCCCGGCCGGGCAGGCGGTACGGGCTGTAGCCGCCGATGCCGAGCAGCCCGGTGTACCGGGCGCCGGGCGCGGCCGGGTCGATCAGGGTGCGGACCGTGGAGCGGGTGCCGTCGGCACCGATCAGCAGGTCGCCGGTGGCGGTGGTGCCGTCGGCGAAGCGGGCGGTGATGCCGTCGGCGCCCTCCTCGGCGCCGACGAGCCGTTTGCCGTAGCGGACTTCGATGCCGGCCTCGCCGAGCCGCCGCTGCAGCACCTCGTACAGTTCGGCGCGGCGCATCAGCCGTCCGCGCGGCAGGTCGGGCAGCCCGGCGAACTCGGCGAGCGTGCCGCCCCTGCCGTCCTCGATGACCATCGGGCCGACCGGCTGGCCGAGCCGGCCGACCTCCGCCTCCAGCCCGACGACCGCGAGGGCGCCGAGCCCGTTGGGGGCGATCATGAACGTCCCGCCGATGCCCTCGGCGGAGTTCTCGTAGGCCTCGAACACGAGCGGCTCGATGCCGGCCCGGCGCAGGGCCAGCGCCATGACCGGGCCGGCGATCCCGCCGCCGATGACGAGGGCCTTCTTCGACGTGCGCGGTGCACTCATTGCAGACTCCCGAAGTACTCCTGCCAGGTCCGGACGAAGTCCGGCTCCTGGAGCTGGGTGACGAGGCGCCCGACGAACGCGATCTCGGTCTCCAGTCCGCCGACCCGGTACTCCTCCTCGATCAGGAAGACCCAGCCGACGCCCTCCTCGGCGGCCTTGCGCAGCGTCGCCCGGATCCCCGCCACTTCGGCGGTCAGGGCGGTCCGCCGCTGCTCGAGGAGCTCCACGGCCTCGGCCGGCGGGAGCACCATGAGCAGCGACAGCGAGACCCCGAACGCGGGGTACTCGTGCTGCGGTTCGGCGACGAGTTCGCGCATCCAGTCGTAGAGCTCCGCCTTGCCCTCGGGCGTGAGGGCGTAGACGGTTCGCTCCGGCCGCTGGGTGTCGCGGACGGTTTCCTGCTCGGCGACGAACCCGGCCTTCCGCAGCTGCTCCACGACCATGTAGAGCGAGCTGCGGTTGTACTTGATGTTGCGGTCCTTGGCGTGCTCCTTGAGCCGGCGCCCCATCTCGTAGGGGTGCAGCGGTTCGGCCAGGAGTTCCGCCAGGACGGCGAGGGCCAGCGGGTTCGACACCTTGCGTCGCTTCGCCACGAGACGTTCCTCATCTCTTGGTCAGTACTGACTATCCACTCCTGAATAGTCAGAGTCAACTATCTACGAATGCCCGGCGGCGACTCTGTCCGCCCGGCTAAAATCAACCACACGGCCTTGTCCGCTCGGATGAAGGCAGCTGAAGGGAGGCCGATGACGAGCCCCGGCCTTCCGCTCCGGCAGCTCCTGATGTCCCTCGGCGAGCCCCTGGTCGAGCTCCAGGCCGCCCCGCAGGGCCTGGACGTGCCCGTCCGCGACGTCGCGATCCTCGACCCCGAGGACCCGCCGGCCGCAGCCCCCGGCGAGCTCGTCCTCGCGATCGGCGCCCGCGGCCGCGCCGCCCTCCCCGCCCTGCGCGCCGCCGGCCGGGCCGGCGCGGCGGCCGTCGCCGTCAAGCTCGACGCCCCCGGCCAGGCGGACGCCCTGCGCGAGGCCGCGACCGACGCCGGCGTCGCCCTGCTCTCGGTGCGCCGCGAGACCCGCTGGGAGCACCTGGACTCGCTGGCCCGCGCGATCATCGCCGGTCCGGACGCCCCCGACACCGCCGGCGCCCCCGAGCACAACGCGGGCGACCTCTTCTCCCTCGCCCAGACCGTCGCCGTGCTCACCAGCGGCATCGTCTCGATCGAGGACACGTCCAGCCGGGTGCTCGCCTACTCCCGCTCCTCCGACTCCGACGAGGTCGACGACCTGCGCCGGCTCTCCATCCTCGGCTGGCAGGGCCCCGAGCCGTACCTCTCCAAGCTCCGCGAGTGGGGCATCTTCCAGCACCTGCGCACCTCGGACGCCCCGATCGCGGTCGAGCCGCACCCCGAACTCGGCCTGCGCCGCCGCCTCGCGGTCGGCATCCGGGCCGGGGCGCAGCCGCTCGGCACCATCTGGGTGCAGGAGGGCGCGCAGCCGCTGGCCCCGCTCGCCGAGCAGGCCCTGGTCGGCGCCGCCCGCGTCGCCGCCGCCCAGCTGGTGCGCCGCAGACGGGAGCTGTCCGCGGACGTGCGGCTCACGCAGACCCTGCTCACGGGCCTGCTGGAGGGCTCCACCGGCCCGCAGTCGCTCGCCACCCACCTGGGGCTCGACCTGCGCCGCCCGGCCACCGTCCTCGCGTACGGCGCCCGCACCACCGAGGCGCTGCACCGCACCGACATCACCGGCCTGATCTCGGTGCACACCGCCGCCCGGCACCGCGGGGCGCTGCTCGCCCCGATCGAGTCCCGGGTGTACGTGCTGCTGCCCGAACTCCCGCCGGGCCTGCCGATGACGACCGTCCGCGACTGGGCCTCCGAGGTGGTCGAGGCGGCCAGGGAACACCTCGGCGTGCCGCTGCGGGCCGCGATCGGCTCGACCGTGGACGGCCTCGCCCAGGTGCCGGACTCCCGGGCCCAGGCGGACCGGATCCTCGACGCGATGGGCCGCGGCGGGGTGGACCTCGACGTGGCCGCGCTGATCGACGTCCAGGCCGAGGTGCTGGTGAGCGAGATGCTCGCGCTGCTCCAGGAGCGTGGCGGCCTGCGCGACCCGAGGCTGACCGCGCTCACCGCCTACGACCGGCGGCACGGCACCCGGCTCGCCGAGTCCGTGCTGGCCTGGCTGGACGCGCTCGGCGAGGTCCGGGTGGCCGCGGACGCCCTGCACATCCACCCCAACACCCTGCGCTACCGGGTGCGCCGCGCCGAGCAGTTGACCGGCATCGACCTCGCCCAGCCGCAGCAGCGCCTGCTGGCGATGCTGCAACTGCGGCTGCCCGCGGACGAGTAGCCGCGGGCAGCGCGTTCACTTCCGTCGGGTCACTCCCCGTAGCCCTGCCCGCGCTTGTGCTCGTCGAGGCGGTGCCACGGGCCGGTGATGGCGAGCTGGATGCCCGGCTCCTGGATGTTGGCGTACAGCGTGCGGCCGTCGTCCGAGAAGGTCACCCCGGTGAACTCGCTGAACTCGGGCTTCGCCGCGGTGCCGATGTTGAGCTCGTTGCGCGCGATCGGGTAGGTCAGCCCGTCCTCGGTCGCGCCGAACAGGTGCTGGATCCCCTCGCCGTCCTCGGCGATCACCACGCCGCCGTACGGCGAGACGGTGATGTTGTCGGGCCCGTCGAAGTTGTCGTGGTCGCCCAGCACGTCGGTGTTGACGCCGAGCAGCACCTTGAGGGTGATCGTGCGCCGCGCCGGGCTGTAGAACCACACCTGCCCGTCGTGCTGCACCGGGCTCTCCGAGCGGGCGAAGCTGGAGACGAAGTAGAAGCCGCCGTCACCCCACCACATGCCCTCCAGCTTGCGGGCCCGGGTGACCTCGCCGTCCTTGAACTGCTTGCGGACGGAGACCGTCCGGGCGTCCCGGTCCTGGACCTTCACCCAGTCGACGCCGTACGTCGTCCCGACCGTGACGGCCCGGGAGAGGTCGTCGACCAGCTTGCCGTGCGAGTCGAAGACCTTGAAGGCCTCCAGCACGCCGGCGTCCGCCGCCAACGCGCGCAGCTTGTACCGGCCGTGCTCGAAGCCGGCCGGCGGGGTCCATCGGTAGAGCAGCCCGTTGGGGTTCCCGGCGTCCTCGGTCAGGTAGACGTGCCCGCGCTTCCGGTCGACGACGACCGCCTCGTGCGCGTACCGGCCGAACGCCTTGACCGGCTGCGGGTCGCGGTTGTAGTCGTCGTCGAAGGGGTCGACCTCGAACACGTAGCCGTGGTCCTTGGTCATGCCGTTCTGCCCGGCCCGGTCCTCCGTCTCCTCGCCGGAGAGCCAGGTGCCCCACGGGGTCACGCCGCCCGCGCAGTTGGTGGAGGTGCCGGCGATGCCGACCCACTGCTCGACCGAGCCGTCCCGCTTGGCGTGCACGATCGTGCAGCCGCCGGCCGCGCCGGGGTCGTAGACGTGGCCCTCGGTCAGCGGCACCGGGTGCGGCCAGTTCGCCCGCGGCCCGCGCAGCTCGTGGTTGGTGACGAGCAGGTTGCCGCCGCGCTCGTCCTCGAACGCGGACGTGCCGTCGTGGTTGCTCGGCGTGAACTCGCCGGTGCGCAGCCGGGATTCGCCCGCCCGGTTGAGCACGGTGTAGCGGAAGCCGGCCGGCAGGGACAGCAGCCCGGCCGGGTCCTGGACGAGCGGTCCGTAGCCGACGGCGGCGCGCGCCGCGCCGGCGGCGGCCGTGGCCGGCCGCTCGCCGCCGGCCGGGGCGGCGATCGCGCCCGGGGCGCTGGACAGGGCCTCGGCGCTGCCGGCGATCAGCACACCGGCGCCGACGAGGGTGGAACGGTTGACGAAGTCCCGGCGGGACAGCGGCATGGCAGCAACTCCTGAGGCGAGGGGCGGGGCGTCGAGACGCGTCGTCGACGCCCAGCAGACTCCGCCGCAGGGGTGAACCCGGCATGGCGGGCACGTCACGCGCGGGCGACCGTTTGCCGACCTATTGCCGTCACATGACCGCTGCTTTACCCGGCCCGCGTCCGCCACTGCTCCCAGGCCGACAGCCACAGCTGCTCGGCCAGCGCCTGCGCCTCCCAGCCCTCGGGCCCGCCGCCCGAGCGGTCCCGCCACAGCTGCTCCCACGCCCGCTGCGCCGGCAGGCTCGCCACCTCGCTCGCGAACACCGTGTACCGGACGACCTCCTCGACGGCCGCCGCGCCCTCCGGCGTCCCGATCACCCAGTGCGTCTGCCCGGCCAGCCGCTCCAGGTGGTTGACCATCGACGTCACGGCCGCCAGCGCCTCCTCCCGGGTCTCCGAGGCGAGCCGCATCTGCTGGCGCACCGCCGCCTCCCAGCGCACCGCGCACGCCTCCCCGCGCAGCCCGCGCGGCAGCCGCGGCGGCCGCCCGGCCCGCACCTGCGCCTCGATCGCCGCGGACTCGGCGATGGTCTGCCCGATCAGCGCCCGGTGCGCCTCCAGCCCGTGCACCGGCGGCAGTTCGCGCTCCTCGACCGGCACCCGCGCGGAGTGCCGGGACGACAGCTCGTGCAGCAGCTCGCTGCGCCCGCGCAGGTACCGCTCGATGTCGCCGATCCGGCCGAGCTCCAGCCCGCCGGGCGCCACTCCGCGCCCGCACACCGTGACGGTGAGCCCGTCGATCCGCAGCCGCCCGGCCCACACCGGCCCGGGCCCGCCGTCCTCCGGCGTCCCCGGCCACAGCACCGGCCGGTCCTCGTGCACCTCGACCGCGCACGGCTCGCCGTCCACCGTGATCCACTCGCGCAGCGCCCGGACCCTCCCGGGCCCGTCGCCCTCGTCGATCCCGAGGTGGTCGTAGACCCGGTCCCGCTCGTCCTCGACGACGTCCTCCAGCTCGGGCAGGACGAGGCAGCGCTCGGCGCCCGGCCGGTAGGTGCGGACGGTGACGTACGGCCCCGCGGTCGAGCTCCAGTCGCCCGACTGCACCTCGACCCAGTCCAGCCGGCCGCCGTTGGTCTCGAACGCACCGAGCGCGTCGCCCGCCCGGTCGAGCCCGGCCGCGACGCCGTACACGGGGAAGTCTGCGGCGGCCAGGGTCCGGCGGGTGAACTCCTCCACCTGGGCGAGCCGGTCCGCCCGCTCGCGCGCTCCCGGGGCGTTCCGTCCGGCGTCCGGTGTCCCGCGCCGCTCCTGGGGCCTGCCGTCGCTCTCCCGCATCACCTGTGCCGCACCCCCGAGTCCTCCCGCCCGCACCGCTCCCGCCACCTTACGTGGCCGGAACCTGCCGGGTCATCAGCTCCCGCGTCCCGCAGGGACCGTCGGACCCGGGCCGTGTCAGGACGCGCGGTTGTCAGCCGCTCTCCCTACCCTGGCCGCATGACAGCACAGAGCACGTTCCCCGCCCGGATCAGCATCGTCACCCTCGGCGTCACGGACCTCGGCCGCAGCGCCGCCTTCTACGAGGCCCTCGGCTGGCGGCGCTCCTCCGCCTCCAGCCCGGAGATCGTCTGGTTCCGCACCGCCGACTCGGTGCTCGGCCTGTTCCCGGGCGACGAACTCGCCGCCGACGCGGGTGTGCCCGGCGGCGGCGAGCCGTCCTTCCGCGGCGTCACCCTCGCGGTGAACCTGGAGTCCCCCGCGCTGGTGGACGCCGCCCTGGAGACGGCCGTCGCCGCCGGCGCCACCGTGGTGAAGCCGCCGGCCACGACCGGCTGGGGCGGCTACTCCGGCTACTTCGAGGACCCGGACGGCCACCTGTGGGAGCTGGCGCACAACCCGTTCTTCCCCTTCACCGAGGACGGCTCGCTCGACCTGCCCTGAGGCCCTAGCTCCTCGAGCGCGCCTTGAAGGCCGCCTTGCGCGCCTCCTTGGCCACCGCGCGGTCGGTGTGCAACTCGCCGATCGCCTCCAGGACGTCCGCCGTGTACGCGTGGTCGACCCGCCACAGCTCGCCGAAGTAACTCCCCGGATCGCCGGTGACGGGCAGGTCGGCGATCAGTTCGCGCAGCGGTTCGGCGTCGCCGCCACTGTCGAGCAGCTGGGCGGCGAAGGTGTCGACCACCGTCCACAGCGCCATCGCCCGGTCCGGCACCGGCACGTCCGCCGCGCCGAGCGCGGTCAGCCAGGCCCGTGCGGCACCGCCCAGCTCCGGGTCGTCCAGCACCTCCCGGACGGCCGGCTCGGCGGGCGCCCCCAGCACGTTCAGCGCCGAGACGCCGAGCATCCGGCGCATCGGCCCGTACGCGTCCCCGCCGCGCGCCGCCGCCAGCAGCTCGCGCGCCGCCGCCACCGGCTCCCGACCGTCGAGCCAGACCCGCAGCTCCTCCTCCGGCAGGACGTTGGCCGACTCGCACACGCCGCGCAGCAGCTCGGCCGCGTCGCCCTGGGCGAGGTCGCCGACCAGCGGCGCGTCGTAGCCGTCCTCCAGCAGCCACTGCCGGATGCCGTACTGGCCGAGCGGGGTCAGCCGGACCAGGCCGAACCGCGCCGACTCCTCCTCGTCCAGCGGCGCCTCGCCGACGACGGGGGCGCCCTCCTCGCCGGTGGCCTCCTCCTCGTCGAACAGCTCGGGGTCGATCGGGCGGTAGTCCAGCAGGCCCAGCTCGGCGAGGTCGCCCAGCATCGGGTCCAGCGCGACCATCACGTCGGTGATGTCGCCGAGCAGCTCCTCGCTCGGCTCCTCGCCCTCCGGCACCACCAGCAGCGCGGCCAGCACGCCCAGCGGCACGGTCTCGTTGCCCGGCTCGGCGAAGGCGGTGGTCTCGTACAGCACCTGGAGCGCCTCGTCGAGCAGCTCGGCGGCGGCGTCGCGGGCCTCCTCGACCTCGGACAGCGCGTCCTCGTCCTCCTCGTCGCCGTCCACGCCCGCCTCGGCGTGCTCCCCGTCCTCCTCGGGCATCGAGTCGGCCTCCACGGCCAGCTCGCGGACGATCCCGGCGGCCGTCAGCCACAGTTCCAGGACGGTGTCCGGATCGCCCTCCTCCGCAGGCTCCAGGTCCGGGCCCGGCACGGCGACGTGCTCGCCGTCGGCGGTCGTCCCGATCTCCACCAGGTCCAGGTCGCAGGCCAGCGACCAGGCCCGCATGGCCTCGATCTCGGCCTCCTCCGGCACCTCGCCCCCGGCCGGGGCCAGGCCGAGCAGCCGCGCCGCCGGGGCGCGGTCCTCGACGACCAGGTCCCCGAACTCGTCCACGCCGCGGTGCGGGGCGGCCCAGCGGGCCAGCGCCAGCGCGTACCCGAACATGGGAACGGCCTTCGCCTGGTCGGCCAGCTCCCGCTCGGCGGGCAGCTTCACCGGCGGGACCAGGACGGCTGCGTCGTCCAGGTCCTCGTCGTCCAGTCCATGAGCGGCGAACGCCCCGTAGAGGTCCTGGAGCTCCAGGTCGGCGGGCAGAACCGCCTCGGCCGCGCCCTCTCCCGCCGAGGCCCCTGCGTTCTTCCGACGTCGTCCGGCCATCGCCTCGCGTTCTCCCTCAGCCAGCGGCCGCGCATCAGCTCCGCGTACCGATCCACTACCTCAGCGTATAGGCCGGGCACTCCCGATGCCCGGCCCCAAGGGGCGCGCGCCGCGACCGTGCGCCCACCCCTTATCCTTCGCTATTGGCGCCGCGCACAACCCCGCGCGGGCCACCGGGCAACGAAGCCCCCACCCTCCTGCCCGTCCACGGGCGGGACGGGACCTGCCACACCCATCCGCTCCATCAGGGAGCCCGCACCGCGGCCACCACCACAGCGCCTCAGGACGGGCGCGCCGGCACACCCAGCCGCCCCGGTGGGGCCAAGCCACAGGAGACCCCTGAGATGGCGGACCTCTCCCCCGCCGGCCCCGGCCTGCGCAGCGCGCAGTTCGACGGACGCCGACTGTCGGAGGCCCTGCTTCCCCTGGAGCTCGCGCCGCGCGCCCAGCTCCAGCTCTCCGCGATCAGCCGCTGGAACGCGCTTCGCGGAGTCCGCGTCGGCCTGGTCTCGGCCGGCCTGCTGTTCATGCTCATCGGTGCCAACCTGGCGACGCCGATCTACCCGATGATCCAGCAGCGCCTCGGCCTGACCACGCTCGACACCACGATCCTCTTCACGATCTACATCTTCGCGCTGGTACCGGTCCTCGCCGTGGTCGGCCACTGGTCCGACCTGCTCGGCCGCCGCGCCCTGATCCTGCCGGCCGTCGCTCTCGCCGCCGCGGGCGACGTGGTCTTCGCCACCGCCGGGAGCTTCTGGCAGCTCGCCCTCGGCCGGGCCGTCCAGGGCATCGCCGTCGGCCTGTCCACCGGCGCCGCCGGGGCCGCGCTCGGCGACCTGCTGCCGGACCACCCGACCCTCGCCGCCAAGCTCACCCTGGCCTGTTCGGCGGGCGGCGTCGCGCTCGGCCCGGTGGTCGGCGCCCTGCTGGCCGGCGGCTCGGACCCGCTGCTGACGCCGTTCCTGCTGCACGCCGTCGCCCTGGCCGCCCTCTGCGTACCCCTGGCCGTCGTGCACCCCCGGATGCCCGGCCGCAACCGACCGCCGGCCTCGCCGCCGCGCATCACCACCCCGGCCCACCTGCGCCCGCGCAAGCCCGCCCTGCCGATCGCCGGCCGCCGCGAGTTCCTGTTCGCCGCGACCGCCGGGTTCATCTCGTACGCGGTGTTCGGCGTCTACCTCAGCCTGGCGCCGTCCTTCGCGGCCAAGCTGCTGCACACCCCCTCCCACCTGGTCGGCGCCGTCGTCGCGGCCCTGCTGCTGGGCTCCTCCGCGGCGGCCCAGCTGCTCGTCCCGCCGACCTCCGACCGCCTGGTCATCGCCCTCGGCATGACCGGCCTGGCCGCCGGCCTCGGCCTGGTCGTCGCGGCCGGGTACAGCGACACCCCCGCCCTGCTCTTCATCGGCAGCGTCCTCGGCGGCGCCTGCCAGGGCATCGCGTTCCGCTCGCTGTTCACCACCGCCGTCGCCGCGATGGACCCGGAACGCCGCGGCTCCGAGCTGTCCTCCCTGTGGATCATCGTCTACCTCGGCAGCTCGCTCCCGATCGTCATCGTCGGCGCCCTCGTCCAGGCCTACGGCCTCCTCCCCGCCGTGAGCGGCTTCGCCACCGTGGCCGCCCTCCTGTGCGCGGCCCTCGCCGTGGCCGTGGCCCGCAAGCCCCGGAAGACGGCCTGACCGGCACCGCACGAAGCCGAATGCCGCCGCCCGGAAACCCCGGACGGCGGCATTCGTCGTTCCTCATCCCCGACTACCCCGACTACCCCGACTCGGCGACCAGACGCCACAGGCGGGACGGGGCGGGGAGGCCGAGTTCGGTGCGCAGGCGGTGTTCGTAGCGTTCGACGTCCTGCAGGGCGTCGCCGGGGTTGCCCTCGGCGAGGTGGGCGCGGATCAGGCACGCCTGGCTGCTCTCGCGCAGCGGGTCGGCCCGGACCGCGGCGCCGGCCGCGGCCACCGCCTCCGGGAAGCGGCCGGTCCCGACGAAGGCGCCGGCCAGGGCCTCCAGGGCGTGCACCCGCAGGCGCCGCCAGGTGTCCGCCTCCAGCAACGTCCAGTCCTCGTACCAGCCCGGCAGCAGGTCCGCCGAGAGGTCCTCGACGGCCGCCAGCCCGAAGCCGTCCCGGCCCGGCGCCGGGCCGGGTGCCAGGATCCGGCGGGCCAGCGACCGGGCGTCGCGCAGGTCCACGCCGACGCCGTCGGCCAACCTCAGCTCGGCCGGGCCGATCTCCAGCGCCGCCCGGCCCGCCGCCGGCAGGCGGGACAGCGCCGAGCGCAGGCTGGCGAGCGCGCAGCGCTCCGCGGCGTCCGGCCACAGCGTCCCGGCGACCAGACCGCGCGGCACGTTCCCGTTGCAGCACAGGGCGACGAAGGCGAGTAATCGCTCCGCCCCCGCGGAGACGGCAACCGGCGCGCCGCCCGCCGAGAGGGCGAAGCCGCCGAGCAGGCCGAGCCGTACGCCCGCGCCGCCAACCGGCGGGCACCGATCACCGCAGGCCATCGAACCACCGTCTCTTCGCGTACGGACGAGCCCCTCATCCATGCTGCTCCGCCCGCTGCGCGCTGTCGACCGCGGCCCGCGGGTGCCTCAGAAGTTGAAGCAGTACCCGACCGGGATCGACGCCGTGACCCGGCCCGAGGTCAGGTCGATCGCCCGCGCGGTGGCGTTCTTCGACGCACAGCCGAACGGGTGCCCGGTGAACAGGCCGAAGCTGCCGCCGGCGAATCCGGCGTTCCGGACGGCCGTCACGTTCTGCGCCCACTGCACGGTGCCGGTGGAGTTCAGCCTGATCTCGACCCGCACCCGGCCGTTGACGTTGAAGTGGTCACCGCCGAACTCCAGTTGGCCGTTGGTGTCGTCGGCCCAGATCCGCACCGCCAGCCGCCGGTCGTCGGCCTGGGCGTTGTCGGACCTCGCCTGCGAGCGCGTCTGCGGCGTCACGCAGACGGTGTCGCCGACCCACGCCTCGCGCCAGACGAAGCCCTGGACGCAGAAGCCGTCCTGCAGGGTCCGGACGGGCACCTGGCTGTTGTCGAACGCCGCCTGGGACCGGACGTCCGGCGTCACGCAGACGTGGTCGCCCGGCCTGGCGTCCCGCCAGACGAAGCCCTGGCGGCAGGTGTCCGGGCCGAAGTCCTGGGCGTGCGCCGAGGACGCCCCCGCCCCCAGCGCGGCGCCGCCGAAGGCCAGGACCGCGGCCATCGCCGTGGTCGCCCCGGTTCGCAGGATCCGTCGAGTACTCATCGTTGGCACCTCCTCGAAGAACCTGCGCCCAGCCTGCACCGCCCCCCGTCACCGCGGTGTGACGGCCTGAACGCCGCTGCCCGGGACCCCTTTCGGAGTCCCGGGCAGCGGCGTTCGGGCGTCGACGGCTCAGACGTTGAAGCCCAGCGCGCGCAGCTGCTCGCGGCCGTCGTCGGTGATCTTGTCCGGGCCCCACGGCGGCATCCAGACCCAGTTGATCCGCAGGTCCTGCACCAGGCCGTCGGTGGCGGTCTTGGCCTGGTCCTCGATGACGTCGGTCAGCGGGCAGGCCGCCGAGGTGAGCGTCATGTCGATGGTGGCCACGTCCGACTCGTCGATGTGGATGCCGTAGATCAGGCCCAGGTTGACGACGTCGATGCCCAGTTCGGGGTCGACGACGTCCATCAGGGCCTCGGTCAGGTCCTCGACGGAGACGGTGCCGGCGGTGGTGCCGACGATGCCGCCCGGCTGCTCCTCCGCGGCGGAGGGGGTCTCGTCACTCATGGTTGGTCCTCCTCTGCTCGGGTCAGTCGTTCACGGCGGGGTGCTCGGCGAGCGCCTTGGCGGTGGCGTCCTTCCAGGCCATCCAGCTCAGCAGCGCGCACTTGACGCGGGCCGGGTACTTGGAGACGCCGGCGAACGCGACCGCGTCCTCCAGCACCTCCTCGTCGCCCTCGCCCTGGCCCTTGCTCTGCATCAGCTCCAGGAAGGCCTCCTGGACGGCCTGCGCCTCGCCCACGGTCTTGCCGACCACCAGGTCGTTCAGCACCGAGGCGCTGGCCTGGCTGATCGAACAGCCCTGGGACTCGTAGGACACGTCCGCGATCTTCGCGCCGTCGAGCTTCACCCGAAGGGTGATCTCGTCGCCGCAGGTCGGGTTGACGTGGTGCACCTCGGCGTCGCCGTCCCGCAGCCCCTTGCCGTGGGGGTTGCGGTAGTGGTCCAGGATGATCTCCTGGTACATCGAGTCGAGCTTCATGTCCTGCGCCTGTCCCGTCAGCCGAAGAAGTTCCGGACGTGGTGCAGGCCGTCGATCAGCGCGTCGACCTCGCCCGGCGTCGAGTACAGATAGAACGACGCCCGCGTGGTCGCCGGAATTCCGTACCGCAGGCACACCGGCCGCGCGCAGTGGTGGCCGACGCGCACGGCGATGCCCTGCTCGTCCAGCACCTGGCCCACGTCGTGCGGGTGGATGTCGCCGAGGGTGAAGGAGATCGCGGCGCCGCGGTCGACGGCCGTGCGCGGACCGATGATCCGCAGGTCCGGGACCTCCAGCAGGCGCTCGACCGCGTAGGCGGTGATCGCGTGCTCGTGCGCGGCGATCTTCTCCATGCCGACGCCCTGGAGGTAGTCGATGGCCGCGCCGAGCCCGACCGCCTGGGCGATCGGCGGGGTGCCGGCCTCGAACTTGTGCGGCGCCGGGGCGTAGGTGGACGAGCCCATGGTGACGGTCTCGATCATCTCGCCACCGCCGAGGAACGGCGGGAGGTCCTCCAGCAGCTCCTGGCGGCCCCAGAGCACGCCGATGCCGGTCGGGGCCAGCATCTTGTGGCCGGTGAAGGCGACGAAGTCGGCCTCCAGCGCCTGCACGTCCAGCACCATGTGCGGTGCGGCCTGCGAGGCGTCGATGACGACCAGCGCGCCGACCGACTGGGCCTTGCGCACGATCGTCTCGACCGGGTTGACGGTGCCGAGCAGGTTGGAGACCAGGGTGAAGGAGACCACCTTGGTCTTCTCGGTGATCAGCTCGTCGATGTTCGACAGGTCGAGCCGGCCCTCGTCGGTCAGCCCGAACCACTTGAGCTTCGCGCCGGTGCGCTGCGAGAGCAGCTGCCACGGGACGATGTTGGAGTGGTGCTCCATCTCCGTGATGACGATCTCGGAGTCGGCGTCCACCCGGTACGGCTCGTCGGCCCAGCCGAGCATGTTGGCGACGAGGTTGAGCGACTCCGAGGCGTTCTTGGTGAAGATCACCTCGTTGCGGCTCGGCGCGTTGACGAACGCCGCGACCTTGTCGCGCGCGCCCTCGTACAGCGCCGTGGCCTCCTCGGCGAGCACGTGCACGCCGCGGTGGACGTTGGCGTTGTGCCGCTCGTAGTAGGCGTTCAGGGCCTCCAGGACCTGGCGCGGCTTCTGCGAGGTCGCCGCGTTGTCCAGGTAGACCAGCGGCTTGTCCTCGTGCAGCACGCGCTGCAGGACCGGGAAGTCCTTGCGGATCGCGTCGGTGTCGAGCAGACCGGTCAGCGTATGGGTCACTCGGAAGCGCCGCCCTTCACGTACGTCTCGTAGCCCTCGTTCTCCAGCTTGTCGGCGAGCTCGGCGCCGCCGGACTCGACGATGCGGCCGCCCGCGAACACGTGGACGTAGTCGGGCTTGATGTACCGCAGGATGCGGGTGTAGTGGGTCACCAGGAGGGTGCCGACCTCGCCGGTGGCGCGGACCCGGTTGATGCCCTCGGAGACGATCCGCAGCGCGTCGACGTCGAGGCCGGAGTCGGTCTCGTCGAGGATCGCGATCTTCGGCTTGAGGAGCTCCAGCTGGAGGATCTCGTGGCGCTTCTTCTCACCGCCGGAGAAGCCCTCGTTGACGTTGCGCTCGGCGAAGGCCGGGTCCATCTGGAGGGCGGCCATCGCCTCCTTGACCTCCTTGACCCACAGGCGCAGCTTCGGGGCCTCGCCGCGGACCGCGGTGGCGGCGGTGCGCAGGAAGTTGCTCACCGAGACGCCCGGGACCTCGACCGGGTACTGCATGGCGAGGAACACGCCGGCCTTGGCGCGCTCGTCGACGGACATCTCCAGGACGTCCTCGCCGTCCAGCAGCACGGAGCCGCCGGTGACGGTGTACTTGGGGTGGCCGGCCAGCGAGTAGGCCAGGGTGGACTTGCCGGAGCCGTTCGGACCCATGATGGCGTGGGTCTCGCCCTGCTTCACGGTCAGGTCGACGCCCTTCAGGATCTCGCGCGGGCCGTTCTCGGCCTCGACGGAGACGTGCAGGTCGCGGATTTCAAGGGTTGCCATGTGTACTCAGGACTCCTGGTTGACGGAGACGAGCACATCGTCCCCTTCGATCTTTACGGGGTAGACAGCGACCGGCTTGGTGGCGGGCAGGCCGGAGGGCTTGCCGGTGCGCAGGTCGAAGCTGGAGCCGTGCAGCCAGCACTCGATCATGCAGTCCTCGACCTCGCCCTCGGAGAGCGAGACGTTCGCGTGCGAGCAGGTGTCGTTGATCGCGAACACCCCCTCGTCGGTGCGGACGACGGAGACCGGCACGCCGTTGAGGTCGACGCGCTTGGGGACGTCCTCCTGGAGGTCGCTCAGCGCGCAGGCACGGAGATAGGTCATCGGGGTCAGACCGCCGCTTCCAGCTCGGCCTCGATCTTCTCCATGAGCTGGTCCTGGATCTCGGCCACGCCGATCTGCTGGAGCAGCTCGGCGAAGAAGCCGCGCACGACCAGGCGGCGGGCCTCGTCCGCGGGGATGCCGCGGGCCTGCAGGTAGAACAGCTGCTCGTCGTCGAAGCGGCCGGTGGCGGAGGCGTGGCCGGCGCCGACGATCTCGCCGGTCTCGATCTCCAGGTTGGGGATCGAGTCGACCCGGGCGCCGTCGGTGAGCACCAGGTTGCGGTTGAGCTCGTAGGTGTCGGTGCCGAGGGCGGCGGCGCGGATCACCACGTCGCCGACCCAGACCGCGTGGGCGTCCTGGCCCTGCAGCGCGCCCTTGTAGGCCACGTTGGACCGGCAGTGCGGCGTGTCGTGGTCGATGACGAGGCGGTGCTCCAGGTGCTGGCCGGCGTCGGCGAAGTAGAGGCCGAACAGCTCGGCCTCGCCGCCGGGGCCGGCGTAGTTGACCCGCGGGTGGAGGCGGACCAGGTCGCCGCCGAAGGTGACCACGACGGACTTGAACGAGGCGTCGCGGCCGACCAGCGCGTTGTGCTGCGCGGCGTGGACGGCGTCGCGGTCCCAGTCCTGGACGGAGACGAAGGTGAGCTTCGCGCCGTCGCCGACCAGGAGCTCGACGTTGGCGGCGCGGGTGCCGGTGCCGACGTGGTTGAGCACCACGACGGCCTCGGCGAACGGCTTGACGTCGATCACCACGTGGGCGAAGCGGACCCCGCCCTCGGCGCGCACGTCGATCCGGACCGGCTCGCTGAGCACCGCGTCCTTGGGCACGGTGACGACCAGGGCCTGCTCGAAGGCGCTGAACGCCTGGGCGGCGACCCGGTCGACCGGCTTGCCGGCCTTGCCCAGGCGGGCGTCGTCGCGGCCGACCGTCTCGGCGGTGACGCCCTCGGGCAGCGCGAACTCGACCTTGTCGGCACCGGCGCCGCCTCGCTCGGCGATAGCGGCCGCGGTGCCGTCGTGCAGCCCGCCGAGGCGGTGCAGCGGGGTGAACCGCCAGTCCTCCTCGCGGCCGTGCGGCACCGGGAAGTCGTTCACGTCGAAGGACGGCTTGACCGCGACGCGCGCGTCGATCGGCTGCTGGACCGTGGCCCGGCCGGTGCCGGGGCCGGCGAGCTGCGCGCCCGCACCGGCGGTGCCGACCTCGATCGAACCGGCGGTGGTGGAGCCGGTGGTGTTCTGAACGTCAGCCATGGCTGTTCGTAGTGCTCTCTTCCTCGGAATTCAGTGGACGGCGGGTGCTCGGCCGGGGGTCAGCCGACCGCGCCCTCCATCTGCAGCTCGATCAGCCGGTTGAGCTCCAGCGCGTACTCCATCGGCAGCTCGCGCGCGATCGGCTCGACGAAGCCGCGCACGATCATCGCCATGGCCTCGGTCTCGGTCAGGCCGCGGCTCATCAGGTAGAACAGCTGGTCCTCGCTGACCTTGGAGACGGTCGCCTCGTGGCCCATGGACACGTCGTCCTCGCGGACGTCCACGTAGGGGTAGGTGTCCGAGCGGGAGATGGTGTCGACCAGCAGCGCGTCGCACAGGACGTTGGACTTGGCGCCGTGCGAGCCCTCGCCGATCTCGATCAGACCGCGGTAGGAGGTCCGGCCGCCGCCGCGCGCCACCGACTTGGAGACGATGTGCGAGGAGGTGTTCGGCGCCATGTGCACCATCTTGGCGCCGGCGTCCTGGTGCTGGCCCTCGCCGGCGAAGGCGATCGACAGGGTCTCGCCCTTGGCGTGCTCGCCCATCAGGTAGACGGCCGGGTACTTCATCGTGACCTTGGAGCCGATGTTGCCGTCGACCCACTCCATGGTCGCGCCCTCGTACGCCACGGCACGCTTGGTGACCAGGTTGTAGACGTTGTTCGACCAGTTCTGGATGGTCGTGTAGCGGCAGCGGCCGCCCTTCTTGACGATGATCTCCACGACCGCCGAGTGCAGCGAGTCGGAGGAGTAGATCGGCGCGGTGCAGCCCTCGACGTAGTGGACGTACGCGTCCTCGTCGACGATGATCAGCGTCCGCTCGAACTGGCCCATGTTCTCGGTGTTGATCCGGAAGTAGGCCTGGAGCGGGATGTCGACGTGGACGCCCTTGGGCACGTAGATGAAGGACCCGCCGGACCAGACCGCCGTGTTCAGCGCCGCGAACTTGTTGTCGCCGGCCGGGATGACGGTGCCGAAGTACTCCTTGAACAGCTCCGGGTGCTCGCGCAGGGCGGTGTCGGTGTCCAGGAAGATGACGCCCTGCTCCTCCAGGTCCTCGCGGATCTGGTGGTAGACGACCTCGGACTCGTACTGGGCGGCGACACCGGCGACCAGGCGCTGCTTCTCCGCCTCCGGGATGCCCAGCTTGTCGTAGGTGGCCTTGATGTCCGCGGGCAGGTCCTCCCAGGACTCGGCCTGCTTCTCGGTCGAGCGGACGAAGTACTTGATGTTGTCGAAGTCGATGCCGGAGAGGTCGGAGCCCCAGGTCGGCATGGGCTTCTTGCCGAACAGCTTCAGGCCCTTGAGCCGCAGGTTCAGCATCCACTCGGACTCGCTCTTCTTCGCCGAGATGTCGCGGACGACGTCCTCGCTGAGCCCGCGCTTGGCCGCGGCACCGGCGGTGTCCGGGTCGGCCCAGCCGTACTCGTAATTGCCGAGGCCTTCGAGCTCGGGGTGCGAAACGGTGTCAGTCATGCGAGCTTCCTAACGCGCGGACGCTGAATCTTCGGTGGACGTACCGGCAGTCGGCACTGCATCGGGACCCGGCCGCGCACTGCGCGCGGCGGACGACGATGCGGCACCGGGTGCCGGCACATAGGTGGTGCAGACCCCGTCGCCGTGGGCGATGGTGGCCAGCCGTTGCACATGGGTGCCCAGGAGCTGGGAGAAGACCTCGGTCTCCGCCTCGCAGAGCTGGGGGAACTGCTCGGCGATGTGCGCGACCGGGCAGTGGTGCTGGCAGAGCTGGGCGCCCGCCGGGGCCTTGGCCGCGGCCGACGGGACCCGCCGCACCGTGGCAGCGTACCCGTCCGCGCTCAGCGCCTGGGCGAGCGCCTCGGTGCGCTCGGAGGCCTCGGCCGTTCGCAGGGTCTCCAGGTACTTCTGGCCCTGCTTTCCGAAGCGTGCGCGCGCGAAGGCGGCGACCGCCTCCTCGCCCGCCTTGCCGCCGCCCACCGAGTCGGAGATCCAGCGCAGCGCGTCGGCGGCGAGCTGGTCGTACGCCTGGTAGAAGGCGTCCCGGCCGCCGTCGGTGAGGGCGAAGACCTTGGCCGGACGGCCCCGGCCGCGACTGCCGTAGACCCGCTGCTCGCGGGACTCGACCAGGCCCGCCGCGGCCAGTCCGTCGAGGTGGCGGCGCACGGCGGCGGCGGTGAGACCGAGCCGGCTCGCGAGGTCGGCGGCGGAGGACGGGCCGTGGTCCAGGATCGACCGGGCGACCCGGTCGCGGGTGGCCCGGTGGCCCTCCAGCAGCACCTCGGCCGCCGTCACGGGCACGTCGCAGTCGGGGGCCGGCTCGGCCTCCTGGTGCGTGGCGTGCTCGCGCATGTTTTTCACAACACCAGTGTTGCGTAATTACTTCCGGCAGGACAAGCCGTGACCCAGGCCTCACCCGTGTCATCTGTCACGCAGGTAAGGCTTACCTGACCTGCGAAAACGATCACCGAGGCCCCGGCGGGGCCCGGTGTGAGGCCCTCTTACACTCGCCGGTATGCACTCCGAACCCGCGGTCCAGATCGCCGGGCTGGTCAAGCACTACGGTGACAAGCCCGCGGTGGACGGCCTCGACCTCACCATCGCGCGCGGCGCGATCACCGCCGTCCTCGGCCCCAACGGCGCCGGCAAGACCACCACCATCGAGACCTGCGAGGGCTACCGCCGCCCCGACGCCGGCACCGTCCGCGTCCTCGGCCTCGACCCGGTCGCCCAGCACGCCGCGCTGCGCCCGCGGATCGGCGTCATGCTGCAATCCGGCGGCGTGTACGCGGGCGCCCGCGCCGTCGAGATGCTGCGGCACACCGCCAAGCTGCACGCCCACCCGCTGGACGTCGACGCCCTGGTCGAGCGGCTCGGCCTGGGCTCCTGCGGCCGCACCGCCTACCGCCGCCTCTCCGGCGGCCAGCAGCAGCGGCTCGCCCTCGCCATGGCGGTGGTCGGCCGCCCCGAGCTGGTCTTCCTCGACGAGCCCACCGCCGGCCTCGACCCGCAGGCCCGCCGCGCCACCTGGGAGCTGGTCCGCGACCTGCGCCGGGACGGCGTCACCGTGGTCGTCACCACGCACCACATGGACGAGGCGGAGCAGCTCGCCGACCACGTCGCCGTCGTCGACCGCGGCAAGGTCATCGCCACCGGCACCCCCGAGGAGCTGTGCCGCGGCGGCGCCAAGAACGCGCTGCGCTTCGACGGCCCGCCCGGCCTCGACCTCGGCCCGCTGCTCAAGGAGCTGCCCGAGGGCACCGCGGCCAGCGAGACGGCCCCCGGCAGCTACCGGGTCGAGGCCGCGACCGTGGACCCGCAGCTGCTGGCCGCCGTCACGTCCTGGTGCGCGGCCTCCGGCATCCTCCCCGAGCGGCTCGCCGTGCAGCGCCGCAGCCTCGAAGACGTCTTCCTCGACCTGACCGGACGGGACCTGCGCTCGTGAGCACCACCGAATACGCCCCCAAGCCCGGCGCGGCCCCCGTCGGCCGGATGCTGCTCGCGCAGACCGCGTTCGAGACCAGGATGCTGCTGCGCAACGGCGAGCAGCTGCTGCTCACCGTCGTCATCCCGACCGTCCTGCTGGTGCTGTTCTCCGCCGTCGACGTCGTCGCCGTGGAGGGCCCCGGCAAGCGGGTCGACTTCCTGGCACCGGGTCTGCTGGCGCTCGCCGTGATGTCCACCGCGTTCACCGGCCAGGCCATCGCCACCGGCTTCGAGCGCCGCTACGGCGTGCTGAAGCGGCTCGGCGCGAGCCCGCTGCCGCGCTGGGCGCTGCTGACCGCCAAGACCGGCTGCGTGCTGGTCACCGAGGCGCTGCAGGTCGCGCTGCTGTCGGTGATCGCGCTGGCGCTCGGCTGGTCCCCGCACGGCGACCCGTTCTCGGTGGCCGCGCTGCTGGTCGTCGGCACGGCCGCCTTCTCCGGGCTCGGCCTGCTGATGGCCGGCACGCTCAAGGCCGAGGCGACGCTGGCCGGCGCGAACCTCGTGTTCATCCTGCTGCTGCTGGGCGGCGGGGTGATCGTGCCGCTGACGAAGTTCCCGTCCGCCGTGCAGTCGGTGCTGGAGTTCCTGCCGATCGCGGCGCTCTCGGACGGCCTGCGGTCCGTCCTGCAGACCGGCGCCGGGGTGCCGTGGTCGGACCTCGGAATCCTGGCCGGCTGGGCCGCCGTCGGCCTGGCCGCCGCCGCGCGCTTCTTCCGCTGGGAGTAGTCCCGGCGGTCAACGCGACAGCGCCCCCCGGCCACCTGAGGCCGGGGGGCGCTGTCGCGCGCTGCCGGTGGACCGTCAGCTCTGGCTGCCGCCACGGCGCTTGCGGGCGAACAGCACGATCGCGCCGCCGAGCAGCAGCACCCCGGCGCCGGCCGCCGCGATGACGGGGGTGGCCGAGCTGCCGCCGGTCTCGGCGAGGGCCGGGCCGCCGGCGCTCGGCGTCGGGGCCGGGGCCTTGCTCGCGGGCGGCGTCACCGACGGGGCCGCCGTGCCCGAGGGGGTGGTGCTCGGGGTCGGCGTCACGCTCGGCACCGGCGTCGGCGTGGTGGTCGGCGTCGTCGTCGGGGTCGGCGTCGGCGTGGGGGTGGGCGTCTTGGTGGGCGTGGGCGTGGGGGTCGGCGTCGGCGTGTGGCAGGGCTGGATCGTCTCGGACTCGTTGATGTTCCAACCGGGCTCAGCCGGGGTCTCCGTGGTGGTCACCACGAAGGTCGCCTTGATCGGCGCGGAGTGGTCCTTCACCGGGAAGGTGCCGTGGAACTCCTTGCCGAACCGCTTGTCCAGCACCTTCTCGCCGTCGATGGTGAGCGTGACGTTGTTCGTCACGGTGTCCTTCTCGCTGTACTTGACCAGATCGATCACGATCTTGTCGCAGTCCACCTTCCACGCCGGCACGTGGGCCGAGGCCGGCCCTGCCAGGCTCAGGGGCAGGAGGATTCCGGCCGCCACCGTACCGGCGAGTGCCGCCGCTCCGATCCCGAAGTGCCGCTGCTGTCGTGCCATTGCCCTGTTCCCCTCCGAACGGTCTTGTGCAGCAGGCGTGTTGAGTGCTTCGCGGTGGCCCGCTACGGCTGTCCGGGGGACTCTACCGGCACTCCCGCACCTCGCCACACCCCGCCGTACGACCGGATTTCGTCTGTCGGTCTCACGATGGATGTGCATGACCAGCCCATCACAGGCGCCACCACGCACAACGCGGAATCAGCGAACCTGAATGGACTTCGTCACCTGACTGAAAAAACGCGGCCCCCGATGATCAGGTTCAATCACCGGGGGCGCGGCTTCGATCAGCCGGTGAACGGTCAGGCCTTCCTCGCCGCCCGACGACGCGTCGCCACGACGATTCCACCGCCGGCCGCGAGCACCACCGCGCCGCCGATGGCCAGCGGCAGGACGGGCCCGGAGCCGGTGTGCGCGAGCCCGCCGCCGGTGCTCGCCGACGCCGAGGGGCTCGCCGACGCGGAGGCCGCCGGTGCACTGGTGGACGGCGAGGCGGACGCACTCGGTGACGCGCCCCCGCTCGGCTTCCCGCTCACCGGGCCCGAGGGCGTGCCGGACGGCTGCGCGGTGGTGCCCGGCGTCGACGGCGTACCGGTCGGCACCACCGGCGGAACGGTCGGCTTCCCGGTCGGCGGCACGGTCGGGGTCGCGGACGGCGTCGGGAGGACGGCCGGCAGGCAGCCGGTGAACGGGTAGTGGTGCGTCTCGGCGCCGCCGCTGCCGGTCAGCGAGGCGGCGATCACCGAGCCGTTGACCGGGCCGCCGTTGCCGAGGTCGAAGGCCGCGTTGGGGGCCAGCACGGTACCGGCCCAGGCGGCCTTGCCGTTCTTGACCACCGTGGTCGCGGACGGGAAGTTCCAGAGCAGCTTGGCCCGGATCGCCCCGCCCGCCGCGCTCTGCAGCTTGTCGTCCAGGACGTACGACGCCTTGGCCTCGTCCCACACGAAGAACCCGGTGGTGCCGGCCGCCGCCATGTCGTAGGCGCCGCCGGTCACGTTGACCACGGTGACCGCGCCGACCGGCACCTTGAGGTAGACGTCCTTGGCGCCCTGGAGCACGGCGGCGTCGACGGTGAAGCCGTTGTACGCCGCGTCCGCGCCGGTCAGCGTCAGCTTGCCGCCGTCGGCCCGGACGATGGCCCCGGCGGTCTGCGGCACGGCGGCCAGCGCGGCCGAGGCGGCGCGCAGCTTGGCGAACTCGGCCTTGAAGTCGATCGGGGAGGGGCCCTGGGCGATCGAACCCTGGTGGGCCTGGACGACGGCGCCGTCGGCCTTCGAGCCGTAGACGCCGTTGCCCTTCATGACCTGGGTGTTGCTGCCGTTGATGCGGCCGGCCACGACCAGCGCGTTCTTGCCGGGCAGCGCGTCGACCTCGGCGGCGGTGAGCTCCTGGCCGACCGAGAAGCCGCCGCCGAAGTACGCGTCGCCGCCCACGGCCACGGCACCCTCGGCGTCGGGAACGTGATGATCGTCGCCCTCGACGAACTCGCCGTAGAGGTTGGCGACCCCGAGGCCGCGGCACTCCTGGTCGGCGCCGACGGCCTGGGCGGCCGGCGCGACGAGGCCGGCCAGTGCGAGCGAGCCGCCGACCGCGAGCGCGGCGACGGACGTGGATATGCGCATGTGCAGAGCTCCGCTTACGTGCGGGAGGAGTGGAGGCGGCCCGAAAAAGGTATGGACCAATCCGCACTCTTTCCGCCCGACGGGTGAATGGTCAAGACCACTGACCGCGTTGACCGGAAGGTCCGTTTTTGCGCTCCCCGGCCCCTACCCGCGCCCCACCCCAAGATCACCTGTAAGGCCGCCTACGATTGACCGCGTGCTGAACCCCTTCTCCCTGCTCGCCGACCGCTGGCAGCCGTCCGCCGCGATGGTCCGGCGCGCCGCGTTCGCCGCGCTGGTGATGAGCGTGGTGATCGTCGTCACCGGCGGCGCCGTCCGGCTCACCGCCTCCGGCCTCGGCTGTACCACCTGGCCCCGCTGCACCGACGAGAGCCTGACGCCCACCGCCGAGATGGGCTTCCACGGCATCGTCGAGTTCACCAACCGGATGCTCACCTACGTGCTGAGCGCCGCGGTCGGCTGGGCGATCCTGGCCGCGCGCTGCCACCGCCCCTGGCGCCGCAGCCTGACCAGGCTGGGCTGGGCGCAGTTCTGGCTGGTGATGAGCAACGCCGTCCTCGGCGGCATCACCGTGCTGACCGGCCTCAACCCGTACACCGTGGCGCTGCACATGATCGCCGCGATGGCCCTGGTCTGGGTCGCGCTGCTGATGTGGGAGCGCAGCAAGGAGGGCGACGGCCCGGCCGAGCCGTCCGTGGCCCGCCCGATCCACCGGCTCTCCTACGTCCTGGTCACCGTGATCGGCCTGCTGGTCGCCGCCGGCACCCTGGTCACCGGCGCCGGCCACCACCCGGGCACGCCCCAGGACAACAAGATCGTGCCGCGCATCCCGATCGACTACGACCGCCTCGCGCAGTTCCACGCCGACTTCGCCTTCGTCTCGGTCGGCCTGGCCATCGCGGTGATCTTCGTCTTCACCGCCGTGAAGGCCCCGCAGCCCGCCCGCGCCCGGGCCAAGGAACTCCTCGCCGTACTCCTGCTCCAGGGCGTGCTCGGCTTCGTCCAGTACTTCACCGACGCCCCCGAGCTGATGGTCGGCCTGCACATGTTCCTGGCCACGCTGACCTGGATCGCCGCCCTGCGCATCCCCGTCGCCCTGCGCACCCGCGGGGTCGAGGAAGCCCCCGAGCAACTGCCCGCGCAGACCCCGCGGACCGCCTCGGTCTGACCCCGCCGGGCACGCACGACGGCCCGGTCCCCCTCGTCGGGGAACCGGGCCGTCGCCGTACGGGGGCCTGGCGGTCAGCCGCCGAGCTGGATGCCGGCCATCCGCTTCCACTCGTACGGACCCGTCTTCACCTTGAGGGCCAGCTCGCCCTCGAAGTCGTCGTGCAGGGTCAGCCCGGCCAGCTCGGCGGCCCGGCGGCCGACCGCGTAGCTCGGGGCCACCTGGTCGCCCCAGGCACCGTCCGCGCCGACCACGACGATGCGGGTGGCCACGGCGCCGACGTACTCGACGACCGCGTCGGCGCTGCCGCCGTGCTGCGCGGCGAAGCTGGTCAGGTTCTTGGCGATGCGCTTGGCGCGGCGCTCGGTGCGGGCGTCCGACGCGGCGGGAGAGGTCTCTGCGCTCATGCCCGCATGCTACCCACCGGTAGCGGCGCTGGCGACGGGAGCACCCTGTGCACCGGGCCACATACTGGAGACGTGACCTTCTCCGGCTGGCCGGCCGAGGCGCTCGAATTCTACGAGCACCTGGAGGCCGACAACTCGAAGACCTTCTGGCAGGCCCACAAGGACCGCTACGACGAGGCCGTGCGCGCGCCCATGGAGGAACTGCTGGCCGAGCTGGAGCCGGAGTTCGGGCCGGGGAAGATCTTCCGCCCCAACCGCGACGTCCGCTTCAGCGCCGACAAGTCCCCGTACAAGACGCACATCGGCGCCCACCTGGAGGCGGGCGGCTACGTCCAGCTCTCCGCCGACGGCCTGGCCTGCGGCAACGGCATGTACCGGCTCGCCGCGGACCAGCTGGAGCGCTACCGCGCGGCCGTCGCCGAGGACGTCTCCGGGGCCGAACTGGAGCGCGTGATCGCCCGGGTGGAGAAGGACGGCCCGCGGGTCTTCGGCCGCGACAGCCTGAAGTCCGCGCCGCGCGGCTACCCCAGGGACCACCCCAGGATCGAGCTGCTGCGCCACAAGGGCCTCGTGGCCTGGCAGGAGTGGCCGCCCGCGCAGTGGCTGGGCACCCGCACCGCGCAGGCCCGGATCGCCGCCTTCCTGCGCGCCTCCCAGCCGCTCAGGGACTGGCTGGACGGCCACGTCGGCCCGTCCGAACTCCCGACACGATGAACGCGGAAGAGCCCCGGTCCACCCGGACCGGGGCTCTTCTTCCGCACGGCGGCGGCTACTTCACGAACGGGTCGATCGCGCAGACCACGAACAGCAGCGACAGGTAGGTGATCGACCAGTGGAACAGCCGCATCTCCTTGAGCTTCGCGCCGACGACCCCGGCCTTGGCCCGCGCGTACAGCGCGTGCGCCTCGCGCAGCCAGGCCGCGCCGAGCACCACCGCGGCGACCGGGTACAGCCAGCTCATGTGCCCCAGCGGCCACAGCGCCAGCGAGACGGCCACCATGACCCAGGAGTACACGACGACCTGCTTGCCCACCGCCACGTTGCCCTTGATCACCGGCAGCATCGGCACGCCGGCGCGCAGGTAGTCGTCGCGCACCTTCATCGACAGCACCCAGGTGTGCGGCGGCGTCCAGAAGAACACCACCAGGAAGAGGACGACCGCCGCCCAGGACAGGGAGTTGGTGACGGAGGACCAGCCGACGAGCACCGGCATGCAGCCCGCGATGCCGCCCCAGACGATGTTCTGCGAGGTGCGCCGCTTGAGACCCAGCGTGTAGACGAAGACGTAGAACAGCAGGGCGCCGAGCGCGAGTCCGGAGGACAGCCAGTTGACGCCGAAACCGAGCAGCAGCGTCGAGACGACCGCGAGGACGATGCCGAACACCAGCGCCTCGCGCGGCGACACCATGCCGGTGACGATCGGGCGCCGCTCGGTGCGCGACATCACCGCGTCGATGTCGCGGTCGATGTACATGTTGAGGGCGTTGGCGCCGCCCGCCGAGAGGTAGCCGCCGACCACGACCTTCAGCACCAGCAGCATGTTCGGGACGCCCTGCTGGGCCAGGAACATCACCGGAACCGTGCTCATCAGCAGCAGTTCGATGATCCTCGGCTTGGTCAGTGCGACGAACGCGCCGACACGGGCCCCGATGGGCCGGTGCGCAGGAGTCGCCCCGGTGACCCCGGCGGGACGGGTTTCGACGGCGGTCACTAACACCCCAACTGAAGATGAATCCTCGCAGGCGTCGAAGGAAACGAAGGTCCCGAATCGTCCGCTCTGCGCGTACCACGCCACCTTAGACGCTCCATATCTCCCCACCGGCTCCGGGGTCCCCCGGCGGGGCGGAACGCACACCCCTGGGTGAACCCACGAACTACGACCAGTCGGCCCCGCCTCCCCCGTCCTGCTCATCGGAGGGGCAGGGCACGTCAAAACAGGAGAGCCTGGGACAAAACGCCCCAGAGCGGCATCGTGGGAATCGCCATACCCGAATTCCGGTTGTCCCAGCACGCAGGGTGAGCCCCGGGCCGGACGGTAGGCTCGCACACAGAAGCGGGATCTACCCTCCGTGACCGGCACCACCAGCGTCGGGACCACAGCGCCGTGGCCGACCGGGTCCCCTTCACGGGGTCACTCTTCACAACGGAAGGAGCCCTGAGACAGGGTGAGCACGACGCCGACGAACACATTCGAGTGGTCCGAACTGGATGAGCGCACGGTTGACACGGCCCGGGTCCTGGCCATGGACGCCGTCCAGAAGGTCGGCAACGGACACCCCGGGACGGCCATGTCGCTGGCCCCGGCGGCCTACCTGATCTTCCAGCGTTTCCTGCGGCACGACCCCACCGACCCCTCCTGGGTGGGCCGCGACCGATTCGTCCTCTCCCCCGGGCACACCAGCCTGACCCTCTACACCCAGCTCTACCTCTCGGGCTACGGTCTGGAGCTGGACGACCTCAAGGCCTTCCGCGTCGCGGGCAGCCGCACCCCCGGTCACCCCGAGCACGGCCACACCGCCGGCGTCGAGACCACGACCGGTCCGCTCGGCCAGGGCATCGCCAACGCGGTCGGCATGGCGATGGCCGCCCGCTACGAGCGCGGCCTCTTCGACCCGGACGCCCCGGCCGGCGAGTCCCCGTTCGACCACACGATCTGGGCCATCGTCTCCGACGGCGACCTGGAGGAGGGCATCTCCGCCGAGGCCTCCTCGCTGGCCGGCCACCAGCAGCTGGGCAACCTCGTCGCCCTGTACGACGACAACCACATCTCGATCGAGGGCGACACCGAGACGGCCTTCTCCGAGGACGTCCTCAAGCGCTACGAGGCGTACGGCTGGCACGTCCAGCGGGTCGCCCCGAAGGCGAACGGTGACATCGACGTCGCCGCCCTGGCCGACGCGCTGGCCGCCGCCAAGGCCGAGACCGCCCGCCCGTCGATGATCGCTATGCGCACGATCATCGCCTGGCCGGCCCCGGACGCCCAGAACACCGCCAAGGCCCACGGCTCCGCCCTCGGCGCCGCCGAGATCGCCGCCACCAAGAAGGTCCTGGGCTTCGACCCGGAGAAGACCTTCGAGGTCTCCGACAAGGTCATCGAGCACGCCCGCCTGGTGATCAAGCGCGGCAAGGCCGCCCGCGACGAGTGGCAGGGCTCCTTCGAGGCCTGGCGCGCCGCCAACCCGCACCGGGCCCGCGAGTTCGACCGCATCCAGGCCGGCGAGCTGCCCGAGGGCTGGAAGAAGACCGTCCCGTCCTTCCCGGCCGGAAAGGACGTCGCCACCCGCAAGGCCTCCGGCGAGACCCTCAAGGCGATCGGCGCGGTGATCCCGGAGCTGTGGGGCGGCTCGGCCGACCTCGCGGAGTCCAACCTCACCACCATCGACGAGGAGAGCTCCTTCCTCCCCGAGGGCAACCCGCTGAAGTCGGCGAGCCCGTACGGCCGGACGATCCACTTCGGCATCCGCGAGCACGCCATGGGCTCGACCATGAACGGCATCGCCCTGCACGGCAGGACCCGTGTGTATGGCGGCACCTTCCTGGTCTTCGCGGACTACATGCGCCCGGCCGTCCGCCTGGCCGCGCTCATGAAGCTGCCGGTCACCTACGTCTGGACGCACGACTCCATCGGCCTCGGCGAGGACGGCCCGACCCACCAGCCGGTCGAGCACCTGGCCTCGCTGCGCGCCATCCCGGGCCTGTCCATGGTCCGCCCGGCCGACGCCAACGAGACCGCCGTCGCCTGGCGCACCGTCATCGAGCGGCAGACCAGCCACCCCGGCCCGGTCGGCCTGGCGCTCACCCGCCAGAACGTCCCGACCTTCGACCGCGAGGTCTTCGGCTCCGCCGAGGGCACCGCGAAGGGCGGCTACGTCCTGGCCGAGGCCGGCAACGGCGACCCGCAGGTGATCCTCCTGGGCACCGGCTCCGAGGTCCAGCTGGCCGTCAAGGCCCGCGAGGTCCTGGAGGCCGAGGGCATCGCCACCCGCGTCGTCTCGCTGCCGTCCTTCGAGTGGTTCCAGGAGCAGGACCAGGCCTACCGCGACAGCGTGCTGCCGCCGTCGGTCAAGGCCCGCGTCTCGGTCGAGGCCGGCATCGCCCAGGGCTGGCGCGAGCTGGTCGGCGACCACGGCCGGATCGTTTCGCTGGAGCACTTCGGCGCCTCCGCGGACTACCAGGTGCTGTTCGAGGAGTTCGGCCTGACCGCCGAGCGCGTGGTGGCCGAGGCCCACAACGCCCTGCGCTCCCTCGAAGCCGTCAACCGCTAGCCCCTCGGGCCGCGTACCCGCCCGCACGCGGGTACGCGGCCCCTCTGACGACCCCACGAAGACAGAAGAAGAAGGACTGAGCACCATGACCGACGCACTCAAGCGCCTCAGCGACGAAGGCGTGGCGATCTGGCTGGACGACCTCAGCCGCAAGCGGCTGAACTCCGGCAACCTGGCCGAGCTGGTGCAGAACAAGCACGTGGTGGGCGTCACCACCAACCCGACCATCTTCCAGAAGGCCATCGCCGGCAGCGGCGACAGCTCCTACGACGGCCAGCTGCGCGACCTCGCCGTCCGCAAGGTCACCACCGACGAGGCGATCCGCATGATCACCACCTCGGACGTGCGCGACGCCGCCGACGTGCTGCGCCCGGTCTACGACGCCTCCAACGGCCGCGACGGCCGCGTCTCCATCGAGGTCGACCCGCGCCTGGCGCACGAGACCGCCCCGACCGTCGCCGAGGCCAAGCAGCTGTGGTGGCTGGTCGACCGCCCGAACGTCTTCATCAAGATCCCCGCCACCAAGGCCGGTCTGCCCGCCATCGCCGAGGTCATCGGCAAGGGCATCAGCGTCAACGTCACGCTGATCTTCTCGCTGGACCGCTACAAGGCCGTCATGGACGCCTACCTGACCGGTCTGGAGGCCGCCAAGGCCAAGGGCCTGGACCTCTCCCAGATCGAGTCCGTCGCCTCCTTCTTCGTCTCGCGCGTGGACACCGAGATCGACAAGCGCCTGGACAAGATCGGCGGCGACGCCAGGAACCTGCGCTCCAAGGCCGCCCTGGCCAACGCCCGCCTCGCCTACCAGGCGTACGAGGACGTCTTCGGCAGCGTCGACGGCAAGACCGCCGGCAGCGCCCGCTGGAAGGCCCTGGAGGCCGCCGGCGCCAAGCCGCAGCGCCCGCTCTGGGCCTCCACCGGTGTCAAGGACCCGGCCCTGCCGGACACCCTGTACGTCACCGAGCTGGTCGCCCCCGGCACCGTGAACACGATGCCCGAGGCCACCCTGGACGCCACCGCCGACCACGGCGTGGTCACCGGCAACACCATCGTCCCCAACTACGCCGACGCCAAGGCCGTCCTGGACGCCATCGCGGCCGCCGGCGTGGACTACGACGACGTGGTCCAGGTGCTGGAGGACGAGGGCGTCGAGAAGTTCGAGCAGTCCTGGTCCGAGCTGCTCGACACCGTCACCGCCTCGCTCGCGTCCTTCGCCGACGAGAAGTGACCCCTGCTCACAGCCAGCGCACGAAAGCGGAGCCCATCAAGTGAGCACTGATTTCCCCGAGTTGACACCGGTGTCGGACGCGGACGATCTCCCGGCCACCCCCGTCAACCCGCTTCGTGACCCCGCAGACCGACGGCTCCCGCGCATCGCGGGGCCGTCGGGCCTGGTCATCTTCGGGGTCACCGGCGACCTGTCCCGCAAGAAGCTGATGCCGGCGATCTACGACCTCGCCAACCGCGGACTGCTGCCGCCGGGCTTCTCGCTCGTCGGCTTCGCCCGCCGCGAGTGGGAGGACGAGGACTTCGCCAAGGAGGTCCACGACGCGGTCAAGGACCACGCCCGGACCCCGTTCCGGGAGGAGGTCTGGCAGCAGCTCGCCAAGGGCATGCGCTTCGTCCAGGGCACCTTCGACGACGACGACGCCTTCGACAAGCTCCGCCAGACCATCGAGGAGCTCGACAAGGCCCAGGGCACCGGCGGCAACTTCGCCTTCTACCTGTCCGTCCCGCCGAAGTTCTTCCCGACCGTCGTCCAGCAGCTCAAGAAGCACGGCCTGGCCGACCCCCCGCAGGGCTCCTGGCGCCGCGCCGTCATCGAGAAGCCCTTCGGCCACGACCTGGAGAGCGCGCAGGAGCTCAACAAGGTCGTCCACGAGGTCTTCCCGCGCGACGAGGTCTTCCGGATCGACCACTACCTGGGCAAGGAGACGGTCCAGAACATCCTGGCGCTGCGCTTCGCGAACCAGATGTTCGAGCCGATCTGGAACCGGTCCTACGTCGACCACGTGCAGATCACGATGGCCGAGGACATCGGCATCGGCGGCCGCGCCGGCTACTACGACGGCATCGGCTCCGCCCGCGACGTCATCCAGAACCACCTGCTCCAGCTGATGGCGCTCACCGCCATCGAGGAGCCCGCCTCCTTCCACCCCAAGGCGCTGGTCGCCGAGAAGCTGAAGGTGCTCAGCGCCGTCAAGCTCCCGGCCGACCTCGGCCGGCACACCGTGCGCGGCCAGTACGCGGCCGGCTGGCAGGGCGGCGAGGAGGTCGTCGGGTACCTCGACGAGGACGGCATCGACCCGGACTCCAAGACCGACACCTACGCGGCCATCAAGCTGGAGATCAACAACCGCCGCTGGGCGGGCGTCCCGTTCTACCTGCGCACCGGCAAGCGCCTCGGCCGCCGCGTCACCGAGATCGCGGTCGTCTTCCAGCGCGCCCCGTACCTGCCGTTCGACTCCTACGCGACCGAGGAGCTCGGGCAGAACGCCCTGGTCATCCGGGTCCAGCCGGACGAGGGCGTGACGGTGCGCTTCGGCTCCAAGGTGCCGGGCACCTCCTTCGAGGTCCGCGACGTCACGATGGACTTCGCCTACGGCGAGTCCTTCACCGAGTCCAGCCCCGAGGCCTACGAGCGGCTCATCCTCGACGTGCTGCTCGGCGACGCCAACCTGTTCCCGCGCCACCAGGAGGTCGAGCTCTCCTGGCAGATCCTCGACCCGATCGAGAGGTACTGGGACACCCACGGCAAGCCCGCCCAGTACGCGGCGGGGACCTGGGGCCCCGTCGAGGCGGACGAGATGCTCGCACGAGACGGCAGGAGCTGGCGCCGGCCATGAAGATCGACCTCACCAACACGACGTCGAGCAAGATCAACGCCGCGCTCATGGAGGCGCGCCGGGTCGGTGGCAGCACCGCCGCCGGCATGGTGCTCACCCTGGTGATCGTGACCGACGAGGGCAGCGCCTACGACGCCCTCAAGGCCGCCAACGACGCCTCCCGCGAGCACCCCTCGCGCACCCTCGCGGTGATCAAGCGCGCCGGGCGCTCGCCCCGGGCCCGCGCCGAGACCCGCCTGGACGCCGAGATCCTGGTCGGCTCGGACGCCGGCTCCGGCGAGACGGTCATCCTGCGCATGCACGGCGAACTCGCCGCGCACGCCCAGTCCGTCGTCCTGCCGCTGCTGCTGCCGGACGCCCCGGTCGTCGTCTGGTGGCCGGACAACGCGCCGCTCCACCCGGCGCAGGACCCGCTCGGCTCGATCGCCCAGCGCCGGATCACCGACGCGGTCACCGCCGAGTCCCCGGTCGGCCAGCTCGCCCAGCGGGCCCAGAGCTACACCCCGGGCGACACCGACCTGGCCTGGACCCGGATCACCGGCTGGCGCTCGATGCTCGCCGCGGCGCTCGACCAGCGCCCGTCGCAGATCGTCTCCGCCGTGGTGGAGGGCGAGTCGTACAACCCCAGCGTCGAGCTGCTCGGCCTGTGGCTGCACAACCGCCTGCACGTCCCGGTCGAGCGCGTCGTCACCGGCGGCCCCGGCATCACCGCGGTGCACCTGCGCACCAAGGACGGGGACATCACCCTGGACCGCCCGGACGGCCTGATGGGCACCCTGTCGATGCCCGGCTCGCCGGACCGCCAGGTGGCGCTCAAGCGCCGCGAGACCTCGGAGCTGATCGCCGAGGAGCTGCGCCGGCTCGACCCGGACGACATCTACTCGACGGCCGTGCGCACGCCCGTGGACCGCCTCCACGAGCCCTCCAACGCCGAGACGGTGGCCGCCGGGCGGGTCGCCCAGGCGGTCTCCGACGTGCCGGTGGCCAACCCCGACCGGGTGACGGCCGCCGCCGAGAAGAAGCCCGCGGCGAAGAAGGCCGCCAGGAAGGCCGCGGAGAAGGCCGACGAGCAGGCCGCCGGGGACAGCGCATGACCAACGCCACCCCGCAGCTCGTCGTCCACCGCGACAAGGAGCTGATGGCCCAGGCGGCCGCGGCCCGGCTCATCACCCGGATCGTGGACGCCCAGGCCGCCCGCGGCACCGCCTCGGTGGTGCTCACCGGCGGCCGCAACGGCAACGCCCTGCTGGCCGCGATCGCCGCCTCCCCGGCGCGCGACGCCGTCGACTGGGCGCGGCTGGACCTCTGGTGGGGCGACGAGCGCTTCGTGCCCGCCGCGAACCCGGACCGCAACGCCGTCCAGGCCCGCGCCGAGCTGCTCGACGCCGTCCCGCTCGACCCGGCGCGGGTGCACGAGATGCCCGCCTCGGACGGCGTGGACGGCTCGGACGTCGAGGCCGCCGCCGCCCGCTACGCGCAGGAGCTGGCGAAGGCGGCCGGACCGGGCGACCGGACCGGCGTGCCGGCCTTCGACGTGCTGCTGCTGGGCGTCGGCCCGGACACCCACGTCGCGTCGCTGTTCCCGGAGCACCCGGGCGTGCGGGAGACCGAGCTGACGGTGGTCGGCGTGCGCGGGGCCCCCAAGCCCCCGCCGACCCGGATCTCGCTCACCCTCCCGGCGATCCGGGCGGCCCGCGAGGTCTGGCTGCTGGCCGCCGGCGAGGACAAGGCGGGCGCGGTCGCGCTGGCCCTGTCCGGCCCCGGCGAGATCCAGGCGCCCGCCTCCGGCGCGTACGGCCGCGGCCGCACGCTGTGGCTGCTGGACCGGGCCGCCGCCGAGCGGATCCCGCCGCAGCTGTACCCGCCGGCCTCGGCGTAGCCACTCAACGCCGAAGGGCGCCATCGTCGTTGACGGTGGCGCCCTTCGGTCTTCCGGCTCAGATCTCGCCGCGCAGCTTGGCCAGCGCCTCGGCGAGGATCGCCTCGCCGTCGGCGTCGGTGCGCCGCTCGCGGACGTAGGCGAGGTGGGTCTTGTACGGCTCGTTGCGCGAGGGGGCGGGCGGGTTGTGCTCGTCCTGTCCGGCCGGGAAGCCGCAGCGCGGGCAGTCCCAGGTGTCCGGGATGACGGCCTCGGCGGCGAAGCTGGGACGGGTCTCGTGCTTGTTGGCACACCAGAAGGAGATCCGGTTGCGCGGGGCGGACTCGCCGCGCTCCGCCTCGCCCATCGGGCCGGCTCCGACCCTGCTGCCACGGATGGCGTTGCCACTTGCCACGGTCTGACTCCCTGCGTGCTGGTACGCCGACCCGCCGCGGTGCGCGTCGGTGGCGAAAGTCGTCCTAGTGTAAGCAGGAGTTAAGGGTGCGCCACCATCGCCTCCGCCCCCGACCGTCCCAGGATAGGCGCTCGGGCGACGGGGCGTCAGGCTTGTGCGGGCTCCGGTACCAGCAGAGGTGTGCGGCCGGTCCTAGCCCTTGTACTTGAGCAGCAGGCTCAGCACGATGATGCAGGCGAACCAGCCCAGGCCGACCACGATCGTGATGCGGTCGAGGTTGCGCTCGGCCACCGCGGAGCCGCCGCCGGTGGACATCGCGCCACCGCCGAACATGTCGGACAGACCGCCGCCCTTCCCCTTGTGCAGCAGCACGAGCAGGATCATCAGCAGGCTGAAGATGATCAGGGCAATCGAGAACCCGAGAACCACGACGGGACCAACTCTCTCGTATCTTCGGCGAAGGGGCCGGGCCGCGTCCGGCGGTCCGGCCCCAAAGCCTACGTTGCTGCGGCGGCGTTAGCCTACTGCCTGGTCACGGTAGCGCACGATCTTGGCGAACTCCGCGGCGTCCAGGGAAGCACCGCCGATCAGGCCGCCGTCGATGTCGGGCT
The DNA here is from genome assembly GCF_040650235.1 of Kitasatospora sp. NPDC048722. NCBI lineage: Bacteria > Bacillati > Actinomycetota > Actinomycetes > Kitasatosporales > Streptomycetaceae > Kitasatospora > Kitasatospora sp. NPDC048722. The sequence goes on along the minus strand of NZ_JBEZGX010000006.1, from coordinate 33,372 downwards.
TGGCCATCAGGCCGGCCGCGCTCGACGACTTGACCGAACCGCCGTACAGCACACGGACCTTGTCGGCCAGCGCACCGTCGTACAGCTCGGCGATCCGCTTGCGGATGGCGGCGCAGACCTCCTGCGCGTCCTCCGGGGTGGCCACCTCGCCGGTGCCGATCGCCCAGACCGGCTCGTACGCGATCACGACGGTCTCGGCCTGCTCGGCCGGGACGTCCTTGAGGCCGCCGTCCAGCTGGGCCAGCGTGTGCTCGACGTGGGTACCGGCCTTGCGGACCTCCAGCGGCTCGCCGATGCACAGGATCGGGGTGATCCCGGCCCGGTAGGCGGCCTTGACCTTGGCGTTGACGATCTCGTCGGTCTCGGCGTGGTACTGGCGGCGCTCCGAGTGGCCGATCACCGCGTAGGTGCAGCGGAGCTTGGCCAGCATCGGGCCGGAGACCTCGCCGGTGTAGGCGCCGGAGTCGTGCTCCGAGATGTCCTGCGAGCCGTACTTGATCTTCAGCTTGTCCGTCTCGACCAGCGTCTGCACCGAGCGCAGGTCGGTGAACGGGGTCAGGACGGCGACCTCGACGGCCGCGTAGTCCTTGTCGTTCAGGGTGAAGGCGAGCTTCTGGGTGTGCTGGATGGCCTCAAGGTGGTTGAGGTTCATCTTCCAGTTGCCCGCCATGAGCGGGAGACGTTCGGTCATTGCGTTCAGCCTTCCAGGGCGGTGAGACCCGGGAGCTGCTTGCCCTCCAGGTACTCCAGGCTCGCGCCACCGCCGGTCGAGATGTGTCCAAAGGCGTTCTCGTCGAAGCCCAGGATGCGGACGGCCGCGGCGGAGTCGCCGCCGCCGACCACGGTGAAGCCGGGGCTGTCGAGCAGTGCCTGCGCGACGGCCTTGGTGCCGTTGGCGTAGTCGGGGTGCTCGAAGACGCCCATCGGGCCGTTCCAGAACACCGTCCCGGCGTCGGCCAGCTTCTCCGCGTACAGCTCGCGGGTCTTCGGGCCGATGTCCAGGCCCTCCTTGTCGGCCGGGATGGCGTCCGAGGAGACGAGGTCGAAGGTCGCCGGGGTCTTGCCCTTGAGGTCCGGGAACTCGGCCGACACCAGGACGTCGACCGGCAGGACGAACTCGACGCCCCGCTTCTCGGCCTCGGCCAGGTACTCCAGGCAGCGGCCCTTCTGGTCCTCCTGGAGCAGCGAGATGCCGACCTCGTGGCCCTGGGCCGCGAGGAAGGTGTACGCCATGCCGCCGCCGATCAGGATGCGGTCGGCCTTCTTCAGCAGGTTGTCGATCACGCCGAGCTTGTCGGACACCTTGGCGCCGCCGAGCACGACGACGTACGGCCGCGCGACCTCGTCGGTGAGCTTCTTCAGCACGCCGACCTCGGTGGCGATCAGGTCGCCGGCGGCGTGCGGCAGCAGGGCCGGGAGGTCGAACACCGAGGCGTGCTTGCGGTGCACCGCGCCGAAGCCGTCGCCGACGTACAGGTCGGCCAGGGCGGCCAGCTGCTCGGCGAAGGCCTTGCGCTCGGCGTCGTCCTTGCTGGTCTCGCCGGCGTTGAAGCGCAGGTTCTCCAGCAGCGCGACCTGACCGTCGGCCAGGCCGGCGACGGCGGCCGCGGCGCTCTCGCCCACCGTGTCGGTGGCGAAGGCGACGTCCTTGCCGAGGATCTCGCCGAGGCGCTCGGCCACCGGGGCGAGGGAGAACTTCGCCTCCGGCTCGCCCTTCGGACGGCCGAGGTGGGAGGCGACGACGACCTTCGCACCGCGCTCCAGGAGCTTGGCGATGGTCGGGGCGACGGCGCGGATGCGGCCGTCGTCGGTGATCGTGGCGCCGTCCAGCGGCACGTTCAGGTCGGCGCGGACGAAGACGCGCTTGCCGGTGACGTCGAGGTCTTCGATGGTCTTCACGGGTTCTTCGGTCTCCTGGGGAGATGGGGGGATGCGCAGGTGGGCGGCACGGCGCAGGGGCCGCCCGGAAGGTTCTTGTACGCAGAACGAGGGCCCGGTCGGCATCGTGCGCCGTCCGGGCCCTCGCCCTCACATCACGTCAGCTCCCACTGCGTCAGAGCTGGCCACCGACGAGGGTGGTCAGGTTGACGAGGCGGTTCGAGTAGCCCCACTCGTTGTCGTACCAGCCGAGCACCTTGACCTGGTTGCCCTGGACCATGGTCAGCTGGGAGTCGAAGATGCAGGAGGCCGGGTCGTTGACGATGTCCGAGGAGACGATCGGGTCCTCGGTGTAGGTCAGGATGCCCGCGAGCGGACCCTCCTGCGAGGCCTTCTGGAAGGCGGCGTTGACCTCGTCCTTGGTCACCTCGCGCTCCAGGGTGACGACCAGGTCCGTGATGGAGCCGGTCGGGACCGGGACGCGCAGCGAGGTGCCGTCCAGCTTGCCCTTGAGCTCCGGCAGGACCAGGGCGGTCGCCTTGGCCGCACCGGTCGAGGTCGGGATGATGTTCTGCGAGGCCGCACGAGCACGGCGCAGGTCCTTGTGCGGGAAGTCCAGGGTCACCTGGTCGTTGGTGAACGCGTGGACGGTGGTCATCAGACCCTTGACGATGCCGAAGCTCTCGTTCAGCACCTTGGCCATCGGCGCCACGCAGTTGGTGGTGCACGAGGCGTTGGAGATGATGTCGTGGCTCGCGGCGTCGTACTTGTCGTCGTTGACGCCCATCACGATGGTGACGTCCTCGTCGGTGGCGGGCGCCGAGATGATGACCTTCTTGGCGCCGGCGGCGAGGTGCTTCTTCGCGGCCTCGGCCTTGGTGAAGATGCCGGTGGACTCGACGACGATGTCGGCGCCCAGGGCGGCCCACGGCAGGTTCGCCGGGTCGCGCTCGGCCGTCACCTTGAAGGTGTGGCCGTCGACGGTGATGCTGTCCTCGGTGTGCGAGACCTCGCCCTGGAAGGTGCCCAGGGTGGTGTCGTACTTGAGCAGGTGAGCCAGGGTCTTCGTGTCAGTCAGGTCGTTGACACCGACGATCTCGATGTCCGCGCCCTGGGCCTTGACCGCGCGGAAGAAGTTGCGGCCGATGCGGCCGAATCCGTTGATGCCTACCCGGATCGTCACGAACCGATCTCCTCGTTAGGTACGCCGGAGCTAAGCCGACGGGGGTGAGATTTGGGAAGTCCCCGACCGCCTATGACCCTACCCCTCCGGGGCCTGGGAGGGCACATCGCACCAATTGGCGAGACTTGGCGTGGCGCGGCCCAAACCCCATTTCAGGCCTTCCGTCCTTGACCCGGAGGGCAGTTGGCCCCGATCGAGTGGTCTCTACCAATTTGCCAAGCGGGGCCGGACGGCACGGACGCGCGCGAACCCGTCCGGACACGACGGCGGCCGGTGCCCGGAATCCGGACACCGGCCGCGAATCGGTCACGAACCGTGATCGTCAGATCGTCAGTTGAGCGCCATCTCGTCGGTGAGGTTCGCCTCGGTGCTCGGCAGGCCGAGCTCGGACGCCCGCTTGTCGGCCATCGCCAGCAGGCGGCGGATCCGGCCGGCCACCGCGTCCTTGGTCAGCGGCGGGTCGGCGAGCGCGCCGAGCTCCTCCAGCGAGGCCTGCTTGTGCTGCATCCGCAGCTGGCCGGCCGCGGCCAGGTGCTCGGGCACCTCGTCGCCGAGGATCTCCAGCGCGCGGGCCACCCGGGCGCCGGCCGCGACCGCGGCGCGGGCCGAGCGGCGCAGGTTGGCGTCGTCGAAGTTGGCGAGGCGGTTGGCGGTGGCCCGGACCTCGCGCCGCATCCGGCGCTCCTCCCAGGCGAGCACCGACTCGTGCGCGCCCAGGCGCGTCAGCAGCGCGCCGATCGCGTCACCGTCCCGGATGACGACCCGGTCCACCCCGCGGACCTCGCGGGCCTTGGCGGGGATGCCGAGCCGGCGGGCGGCGCCGACGAGGGCGAGGGCCGCCTCGGAGCCGGGGCAGGTGATCTCCAGCGAGGACGAGCGGCCGGGCTCGGTGAGGGACCCGTGCGCGAGGAAGGCCCCGCGCCAGGCCGCCTCGGCGTCGCAGGTCGCCCCGGAGACGACCGCCGGGGGCAGGCCCCGGATGGGGCGCCCGCGACCGTCGACGAGGCCGGTCTGGCGCGCGAGCAGCTCGCCGTCCTTGACCACGCGCACGACGAACCGGCTGCCGCGGCGCAGCCCGCCGGGGGCCATCACGACGAGGTCGGAGGAGTGCCCGAAGATCTCCAGCAGGTCCTTGCGCAGGCGCCGCGCGGCCGCCCCCGTGTCGAGCTCGGCCTCGATCACGATCCGGCCGCTCACGATGTGCAGCCCGCCTGCGAACCGCAGGATCGCCGACACCTCCGCCTTGCGGCAGCAGGCCCGGGTGACCGGGAGCCGGCTGATCTCGTCCTTCACCGCTGGAGTCATCGCCATGGCCCGATCCTTCCATGTGTCCGGAAAATCCGGTCGTACGCTGCCGCCAACAGCTCCGGGTCGTGTCGCGGGGTGCCGTCGGTGCGGGCCACCCGGCCGAGCACCAGGGCCGCGCCCATCCGCTCGGCGGCCTTCTCCAGGCCGTCCAGGTCGGCCTGGCCGAAAGCGCCCCCGGTGACGGCCCGCTCGTCCACCAGGATCGCATCCACGGCGAGCCCCGGGGCGTGGTCGGCGATGACCTCCAGGTGGCGCTGCGGCGTGAAGCCCTCGGTCTCGCCGGGCTGGGGGGCCAGGTTGAGCGTGAGCAGGCGGCGGGCGCGGGTCTCGACCAGGGCCTTGGCGAGGTCCGGCACCAGCAGGTGCGGCAGGACGCTGGTGAACCAGGAACCCGGGCCGAGCACCACCCAGTCCGCCTCGCGCACGGCAGCGACGGCCTCCGGGACGGCCGGCGGCTCCTCCGGCAGGAGCCGGATCGACTGCACGGTGCCCGGCGTGACCGCGACGCTGGCCTGGCCGCGAACGGCCGTGACCGCGCCCGGGTGGGCCGGGTCGTGGCCGCGGACGGTGGCCTCGATGTCCAGCGGCACCGCCGACATCGGCAGCACCCGGCCCTGGACGTTCAGCAGCCGGCCGACCCAGTCCAGCGCGGCGACCGGGTCGCCGAGCTTCTCCCACAGCGCGACGATCAGCAGGTTGCCCACGGCGTGGCCGCCGAGGTCGCCGCTGCCGGTGAAGCGCTGCTGGATCACCTCGGACCAGGTGCGGCCCCAGTCGTCGTCCCCGCACAGCGCCGCCAGGGCCTTGCGCAGGTCGCCCGGGGGCAGCACGCCCAGCTCGGTGCGCAGCCGCCCGCTGGAGCCGCCGTCGTCGGCGACGGTGACCACGGCGGTCAGGTCGCTGGTGAGCCGGCGCAGGGCCGACAGCGACGCGGACAGGCCCTGGCCGCCGCCGAGGGCGGTGATCCGGGGGGCCGGGTTGGCCCGGGCGGGGCTGCTGCGCGGCTTGCTGGGAGCCGGGGTCCTCGCCGGGACCCCGGTCCGGTCGCCGTTCTTGTGGTGCGGCTGCCGTCCGGGCACGTATCCCGTCACACCCACCTCGCGTTCCTCTTCGCCCGCGGCCGCCCGGCCGGCGGCCCGGCGAGGAGGCGGCGGTTACTCCCGTCCCATGTCTCGGTGGACCAGCACCGTTTCGACGCCGTCGGCGATGAGGCGCTTGGTCAGGCGCTCGGACATCGCGACGCTGCGGTGCTTGCCACCGGTGCAGCCTACGGCAAGCGTCATGTAGCGCTTCCCCTCCCGGCGGTAGCCCTCCGTGACGATGCGCAGCAGCTCGGCGTAGCCGTTGAGGAACTCGTTGGCGCCGGGCTGCCGGAACACGTAGTCGGCGACGTCGGAGTCGGTGCCGGTGCGGGCCCGCAGCTCGGGGACCCAGTGCGGGTTGGGCAGGAAGCGGCAGTCCACCACGAGGTCGGCGTCGACCGGCAGGCCGTACTTGAAGCCGAAGGACATCACGGTGGCGCGCAGCTCGGGCTCGTCGTGGTCGGCGAACTGGGCGTCGAGCTTGGCGCGCAGCTGGTGCACGTTGAGGTTGGAGGTGTCGATCACCAGGTCGGCCTCGCCGCGCAGCTCGCGCAGCAGGTCGCGCTCCAGGGCGATGCCGTCGACGATCCGGCCGTCGGCCTGGAGCGGGTGCGGGCGGCGCACGCTCTCGAATCGGCGGACCAGGGCCTCGTCGGAGGAGTCCAGGAAGACGACCTGGAGCCGGACTCCGCGCTTCTCCAGCTCGTCGAGCGAGGTGAGCAGGTCGTCGAAGAACTGGCGGCCGCGGACGTCCACGACGGCGCCGATCCTGGCGACGTTGCCCTGGGAGCGGGCCCCGAGGTCGACCATGGTCGGGATGAGGGCCGGTGGCAGGTTGTCCACCACGAACCAGCCGAGGTCCTCCAGGCACTTGGCCGCGGTGGAGCGGCCGGCTCCGGACATGCCGGAGATGATCACCAGCTCCGGGACGTTCTCGGCCACGTCTGACACGGTCACTTCGGTTCCCCGCTCTCGGTCTTTCTGCTGGGGAGCACGCGCATGGCGCGGCCGTACGGCGCCGGTCCGCCGGGGCGGTCGGCGGCCGGGCGCGCCGGCTGACGGGCGGCGTCGGCCGTCATGGCGTCTCCTGGGATGGTGCGGTCGTGGGTGCTGCGGCCACCGGCGCGGTGGCCTGGTCGGCCCCGTCCTCGATGATCTCGCCGGTCGCGGTGTTGACCGCGGGTGCGGCGGGTGTACGGGAGGACAACGCCGCCGCAACAGTCTCCGCCGTACGGCGTCCGATGCCGGGTACGGCGCAGAGTTCGTCGACGGTGGCGGCCCGGAGCCTCTTCAGCGAGCCGAAGTGCTTGAGCAGCGCCTGGCGGCGAGTCTCGCCGAGGCCCGGGACGGAGTCCAGTTCCCCGGCGGTGAGTCGCTTGGAACGCTTGGTGCGCTGGTAGCCGATCGCGAAGCGGTGGGCCTCGTCGCGGACGCGCTGGAGCAGGTAGAGGCCCTCGCTGCTGCGCGGCAGGACGACGGGGTCGTCCTCACCCGGCAGCCAGACCTCCTCCAGCCGCTTGGCGAGGCCGCACAGGGCGACGTCGTCGATGCCGAGCTCGTCCAGGGCCCGCTTGGCGGCGGCGACCTGCGGCCGGCCGCCGTCGACGACGAGCAGCTGCGGCGGGTAGGCGAAGCGCTTGGGGCGGCCGTCCTCGGTGCGCGGACCGTCCTCGGGCTGGTCGTCCTCGGACTCGACGACGGCCCACTCGCCGGTCTGCTCGCGCTCCTGGAGGTAGCGGCGGAAGCGCCGGCTGATCACCTCGTGCATCGAGCGGACGTCGTCCTGGCCCGCGAAGCCCTTGATCTGGAAGCGCCGGTACTCGCTCTTGCGGGCCAGGCCGTCCTCGAAGACGACCATCGACGCGACCACGTCCTCGCCCTGGAGGTGGGAGATGTCGAAGCACTCGATGCGCAGCGGGACGGAGTCCAGCTCCAGCGCCTCGGCGATCTCCTGGAGGGCGCGGCTGCGGGTGGTGAGGTCGGAGGCGCGCTTGGTCTTGTGCAGGGCCAGCGCCTGCTGGGCGTTGCGCTGCACGGTGGCCATCAGGTCCTTCTTGTCGCCGCGCTGCGGGACGCGCAGGTCGACCTGGCTGCCGCGCAGACCGCTCAGCCACTCCCGGACCGGCCCGTCCGGCTCGGGCAGGGCCGGGACGAGCACCTCGCGCGGGACGCTCTCGCTGCGTTCGTCGGCAGTGGCGCCGCCGTAGAGCTGCTGGAGGGCGTGCTCGACCAGGCCCGCGGTGTCGACGTCCTCGACCTTGTCGGTGACCCAGCCGCGCTGGCCGCGGACCCGGCCGCCGCGCACGTGGAAGATCTGGACGGCGGCCTCCAGCTCGTCCTCGGCCAGGGCCAGGAGGTCGGCGTCGGTGGCGTCGGCGAGCACGATGGCGTTCTTCTCCATCGCGCGCTTGAGGGCGCCGATGTCGTCCCGCAGGCGGGCCGCCTTCTCGTACTCCATCTCCGCCGCGGCCTCCTGCATCCGGTCCTCCAGGCGGCGCAGGTAGTTGCCGGTGCGCCCGGCCATGAAGTCGCAGAAGTCCTCGGCCAGCGCCCGGTGTTCGTCGGCGGTGACCTTGCCGACGCAGGGCGCGGCGCACTTGCCGATGTAGCCCAGCAGGCAGGGCCGACCGACCTGCTGCGCGCGCTTGAACACGCCGTTGGAGCAGGTGCGGACGGGGAAGACGCGCAGCAGCAGGTCGACCGTCTCGCGGATCGCCCACGCGTGCCCGTACGGGCCGAAGTAGCGCACGCCCTTCTTGTGCGCGCCGCGCATCACCTGGACGCGCGGGTACTCCTCGTTGAGCGTGACGGCGAGCTCGGGATAGCTCTTGTCGTCGCGGTACTTGACGTTGAACCGCGGGTCGAACTCCTTGATCCAGGAGTACTCCAGCTGCAGCGCCTCGACCTCGGTGGCCACCACCGTCCACTCGACCGACGCCGCGGTGGTGACCATGGTCGCGGTGCGCGGGTGCAGCCCGGCGAGGTCCTGGAAGTAGGACGACAGGCGCGGGCGCAGGCTCTTGGCCTTGCCGACGTAGATGACCCGGCCGTGGGCGTCGCGGAACCTGTAGACGCCCGGTGAGGTCGGAATCGCGCCCGGGGCCGGGCGGTAGGTGCTCGGGTCAGCCATGGGTCCACCGTACCGAGTGGGGCCGGGGGCGCGGAGGGGTGATCGGTGCGGCGGGCGCCGGTGCGGTGGGGGTCTGTTCGGCGGGGGTCAACTGCGTCAGCTCGGGGTCACCTTGAGGTTCCCGCCCTCGACCGTGACGGTGTAGGCGGGCAGCGGGGAGGGGGCCGGGCCGTCCGCCACGGCGCCGTCGGCGATGGCGAACTTGCTGCCGTGGCAGGGGCACTGGATCTGCTGGTTCTTCACCTGGTCGACGATGCAGCCCGCGTGGGTGCACTTGGCGCTGAACGCCTTGTACTGCCCGGCGGTGGGCTGGGTGACGACGATCTTCTGCTCGCGGAAGACCTTGCCGCCGCCCTCCGGCACCGCCGAGGCCGGGCCGAGGTCCACCGGGCCCTTGGGGGCGGCGCCGGAGCCGGACGAACCGGCGGACGAACCGCAGCCGGTGAGTGCCACGGTGCCGCCGGCCGCCGCCAGGACGGCCGCGGCGCCGCACAGCAGGGTGCGGCGGGAGGTGGCGGAGTTGCTCTCGGGGGCCTCGGACATCGGTGCGCTCCTGCGGGTGGGCTGCGGCGTGGGACCACGGAAGTCTATGCGGCACGCACGGCCGCTCCCGGGGTGGGAGCGGCCGTGCGCCCGTGCGCTACTTCTTCGCCGCGGCGGCGCGCTTGCGCGGCGCCCGCTTCGCCGGAGCGGCGACCGGGGCGTCGGCGAAGCCGCCCGGGAGGATGTCCCGGAGGAACTTGCCGGTGTGGCTCTCCGACACCGCGGCGATCTGCTCCGGGGTGCCCTCGGCGACCACCGTGCCGCCGCCGGAGCCACCCTCGGGGCCCATGTCGACGATCCAGTCGGCGGTCTTGATCACATCGAGGTTGTGCTCGATGACGATCACCGTGTTGCCCTTCTCGACCAGCCCGGTGAGCACCTTGATCAGCTTGCTGATGTCCTCGAAGTGCAGGCCGGTGGTGGGCTCGTCGAGCACGTAGACCGTCCGCCCGGTGGAGCGCTTCTGCAGCTCCGAGGCGAGCTTGACGCGCTGCGCCTCGCCGCCGGAGAGCGTCGGCGCGGACTGGCCGAGCCGGACGTAGCCCAGGCCGACGTCATTGAGCGTCCTGAGGTGGCGGGCGATCGCCGGGACGGCCTCGAAGAAGGCCAGCGCCTCCTCGATCGGCATGTCCAGCACCTCGGCGATGGACTTGCCCTTGTAGTGCACCTCCAGCGTCTCCCGGTTGTACCGGGCGCCGTGGCAGACCTCGCACGGCACGTAGACGTCCGGCAGGAAGTTCATCTCGATCTTGATGGTGCCGTCGCCGGAGCAGTTCTCGCAGCGGCCGCCCTTCACGTTGAAGGAGAACCGGCCGGGCAGGTAGCCGCGGACCTTGGCCTCCTGCGTCTCCGCGAAGAGCCGGCGGACGTGGTCGAACACCCCGGTGTAGGTGGCCGGGTTGGAGCGCGGGGTGCGCCCGATCGGCGACTGGTCGACGTGCACCACCTTGTCCACCAGGTCGGTGCCGGTGATCCGGGTGTGCCGACCCGGCACGCTGCGGGCGCCGTTCAGCTCCCGGGCGAGGTGGGTGTAGAGGATGTCGTTGACCAGCGTCGACTTGCCGGAGCCGGACACGCCGGTGATCGCGGTGAAGGTGCCGAGCGGGAAGCCGACCGTGACGTCCTTGAGGTTGTGCTCGCGGGCGCCGTGGACGGTCAGCTGGCGCTTCTTGTCCCGCTCGCGGCGGGCCGCCGGGATCGGGATGGACCGCTTGCCCGACAGGTACTGGCCGGTCAGCGACTCCTTGTTGGCGAGCAGCTGCTTCAGCGAACCGGAGTGCACCACCTTGCCGCCGTGCTCGCCGGCACCCGGGCCGATGTCGACCACCCAGTCCGCCGTCTTGATGGTGTCCTCGTCGTGCTCGACGACGATCAGGGTGTTGCCGATGTCGCGCAGCCGCACCAGCGTCTCGATCAGCCGGTGGTTGTCCCGCTGGTGCAGGCCGATGGACGGCTCGTCCAGCACGTAGAGCACGCCGACCAGGCCGGAGCCGATCTGGGTGGCCAGCCGGATGCGCTGGGCCTCGCCGCCGGACAGGGTGCCGGCCGCGCGGTCGAGCGAGAGGTAGTCCAGGCCGACGTCGACCAGGAAGCGCAGCCGCTCGTTGACCTCCTTGAGGACCCGCTCGGCGATCTGCTTGTCCCGGGCGCTGAGCTTCATCGCGCCCAGGAACTCGGCGCAGTCACTGATCGACATCGAGGAGACGTCGGCGATCGACCTGTCCTGGACGGTGACCGCGAGCACGACCGGCTTGAGCCGGGTGCCCTGGCAGGTCGGGCAGGGCACCTCGCGCATGTAGCCCTCGAAGCGCTCGCGGCTGCTGTCGCTCTCCGCCTCGGTGTGCCGGCGCTGGATGAACGGGACCGCGCCCTCGAAGCCGGTGCTGTACGAGCGCTCGCGGCCGAAGCGGTTGCGGTAGCGGACCTCCACCTGGTGCTTGTGCCCGTACAGCAGCGCCTTCTTGGCGCGGGCCGGCAGCCCGGCCCACGGGATGTCGGTGCGGAAGCCCAGCTCCTGGGCGAGCGCGTCGATCAGGCGCTGGAAGTACTCCTTGGCGTGGCCGGCCGACCACGGGTGGATGGCGCCCTCGTCGAGCGAGCGCTCGACGTCCGGCACGACCAACTCCGGGTCGACCTCCATCCGGTTGCCCAGGCCCGAGCAGTCCGGGCAGGCGCCGAACGGCGAGTTGAACGAGAACGAGCGCGGCTCCAGCTCCTCGAACGACACGTCGTCGTACGGGCAGTAGAGGTGCTCGGAGTACATGCGCTCGCGCTCCGGGTCGTCCTCCGGGAGGTCGACGAAGTCGAGCACGACCATGCCGCCGGACAGCCGCAGGGCCGTCTCCACCGAGTCGGTGAGCCGCCGCTTGGCGCTCTCCTTGACGGTCAGGCGGTCGATGACCACCTCGACGGTGTGCTTCTCCTGCTTCTTGAGCTTCGGGGGCTCGGCGAGCTGGACCGTCTCGCCGTCCACCCGGGCGCGCGAGTAGCCCTTGGACTGGAGGTCGGCGAAGAGGTCGACGAACTCGCCCTTGCGCTCGCGCACCACCGGGCTGAGCACCTGGAACCGGGTGCCCTCGGCGAGCTCCAGCACCTTGTCGACGATCGCCTGCGGGGACTGCTTGGCGATCGGGCGGCCGCAGTGCGGGCAGTGCGGCTTGCCGATCCGGGCGAACAGCAGGCGCAGGTAGTCGTAGACCTCGGTGATGGTGCCGACGGTCGAACGGGGGTTGCGGTTGGTGGACTTCTGGTCGATCGAGACGGCCGGGGAGAGGCCCTCGATGAAGTCCACGTCGGGCTTGTCCATCTGCCCGAGGAACTGGCGGGCGTACGAGGACAGCGACTCGACGTAGCGGCGCTGGCCCTCGGCGAAGATCGTGTCGAAGGCGAGCGAGGACTTGCCGGAGCCGGAGAGGCCCGTGAAGACGATGAGGGAGTCGCGGGGCAGGTCGAGCGAGACGTTCTTGAGGTTGTGCTCGCGAGCACCGCGGACGATGAGGCGGTCGGCCACTGCTTCTGGCGCCTTTCTCCGGGGCGAGAGGGCTTGCGGTGAGATTGGGTGCTTCTTCCAGGATGCGGCAGCCAGCCTATAGCTCAGACGTTCGAATCTCGACTTTGTCCACCCGAGACCACCCGAACGAGTGAGGACCGCCCCGGGGCCGTCCGTACCCGGACCGAAAAAGCCCCTGCTCAGGCCCCGGAGTCGGCGGTAGCGTCGACTGGTCAACGAGCGGAGCCCCCGTGGGGCAACGCACCGCTTCGCACCGAAGGCAGAATCGATGACCGACCCGCAGTCCGCCGCCGTCGCCGCCGAGCGGCTGAGCCTGGTCCGGGAGAGCACCCGGAGCATGCTGGAGACCGTCGCCGGGATGGAGCCCGCGGCCGTCGCCGAGCCCTCCGCGCTCCCCGGCTGGAGCCGCGGCCACGTGCTGGCCCACCTCGCCCGCAACGCCGACTCCCTGGTCAACCTGCTGACCGGCGCCCGCACCGGCACCGACATCCCGCAGTACGCCAGCGAGGAGGCCCGCGACCAGGAGATCCGGGACGGCGCCGGGCGCCCGCTGGAGGCCCAGCTCGCCGACCTGCGCGAGTCGCACGAGCGCTTCGCCGCGGCCGCCGCGCTGATGACCGACGAGGACTGGGCCACCGACGTCCACCACCGCTCCGGCGCCGTCTTCCCGGCCGTCGACCTGGTCTGGAAGCGCCTCGGCGAGCTGGAGTACCACCTGGTCGACCTGGACGCCGGCTACGGCCCGGCCCGGTGGCCGGAGGTGTTCGCGGTCGTCGAGTTCCACAAGCTCGCCGTCAAGCTGCACGGCACCGGGTTGCCGGGGGTCGAGCTGGTCGCCGAGGACACCGGGGACCGCGGCCTGATCGGCACCGGCGAACCCGCCCTGACCGTCCGGGGATCGGTCCGCGCCCTGCTCGCCTGGCTCTCCGGCCGCTCCGACGGCGCAGACCTGAAGCGCACTCCCGACACCGCGCTCCCCCAGCTTCCCCCGCTGGGCTGAGGGGGCGAGGATGATCCCAGGACCGACACGACGAGGAGCGGACGGATGACGTACCACGGAGCGGTCAAGGTCGGCGGGCCCCCGGACGTGCGCGAGCTGGCCCACCTGATCATCACCAAGGTGGCCGTCGGCCCGTACGACAACAACGCCTACCTGCTGCGCTGCCCGGCCACCGACGAACAGCTGCTGATCGACGCCGCCGCCGACGCCCCGGCGCTGCTGGAGACCATCGGCGACGACCTGGCCACGGTCGTCACCACCCACCGGCACCACGACCACTGGGGAGCGCTCGCCGAGGTGGTCGCCACCACCGGCGCCCGCACCGCCGCCGGGGAGTACGACGCCGAGGGCATCGACGTCCCCACCGAGCTGCGGCTCGCCGACGGCGACAAGCTGCTCGTCGGCCGGGCCGAGCTGACCGTCCGGCACCTGGTCGGGCACACCCCCGGCGCGATCGTGCTGGTCTACGACGACCCGCAGGGCCACCCGCACGTGTTCACCGGCGACTGCCTCTTCCCGGGCGGCGTCGGCAACACCTGGGGGGACCCGGAGGCCTTCCGGACCCTCTTCCGGGACGTCAACGAGAAGATCTTCGACGTCCTCCCGGACGAGGCCTGGGTCTACCCCGGCCACGGCAACGACACCACCCTCGGCGCCGAGCGCCCGCACCTCGCCGAGTGGCGCGAGCGCGGCTGGTAGGCCCCGAACGGCCAGGAGCCCCCGGGACGGCGTCCCGGGGGCTCCTGGCGTGCGCGCGGAGGGTCAGGCGTCGAGCTTCTCCCGCTCGGCCTGCTCCTGCTTCCTGGAGGCCGTCAGGCTGGTCACCGTGGTGACGGCCAGCACCACCACGATGAAGCCCAGCGAGAACGGGATGCCGATCTCCGGCACGTGCGCGCCGGCCTCGTGCAGCGCGTGCAGCACCAGCTTCACGCCGATGAAGCCGAGGATCACCGACAGGCCGTACGACAGGTGGACCAGCCTCTTCAGCAGGCCCCCGATCAGGAAGTACAGCTGGCGCAGGCCCATCAGCGCGAAGGCGTTGGCGGTGAACACGATGTACGGGTCCTGGGTCAGGCCGAAGATGGCCGGAATCGAGTCCAGCGCGAACAGCACGTCCGTGGTGCCGATCGCCAGCATGACGATCAGCATCGGGGTCATCAGCCGGCGGCCGTTCTCCCGGACGAAGAGCTTGGTGCCGTGGTACCTGTCGGTCGACGGGAAGCGCCGCTCGATCGACTTGAGCAGGCGGTTCTCCTCGAACTCCGCCGCTTCTCCGTCCGGCCCGGTCTCCTCGCCGGCCCGCGCCTCCTTGATCAGCTTCCAGGCGGTCCAGATCAGGAAGCCGCCGAAGATGAAGAACACCCAGGAGAACTGCGTCACCAGGGCCGCGCCGCCGGCGATGAACAGCGCCCGCAGCACCAGCGCGATGATCACGCCGAACATCAGCACGCGCTGCTGGTAGACCCTGGGCACCGCGAACTTGCCCATGATCAGGATGAACACGAAGAGGTTGTCGACACTGAGGGACTTCTCGGTGATGTAGCCGGCGAAGAACTCACCCGCCGGCTGTGCCCCGGAGTGCCACCAGAGGAAGCCGCCGAAGAGCACCGCCAGCACGACCCAGACCGCGGTCCAGATCCCGGCCTCCTTGATCGAGACCTCGTGCGGCTTTCGCCCTCCGATGAAGAAGTCCGCCACGATCAGTGCGATCAGCACACCGACCGTGGTGGCCCACATGGTTACGGAAACGTCCATTACTGCTCCTCCGGCAGCTAGGCGAGACGGTCATCGTCACTGCCGGAGGTCTCTTCCGCCCGCCGGGACGCGCCCGGGCCGGACCAGCGCCCCGGGGCGCCACGACGGGCGCCCGTGATGACGGGGCTACTGCTACGGGGAATACTCCCCTCCGCTGCCATCGAGAGTAACAGGAGCGACAAGGGAAGGTAAAGAAGGTAAAGGAGTGGTCGGAGCCGGAAGGATCAGAGGAACGGCTCGATCGCCGGGAGCAGGTCCTGGAACGTCCGTCCGCGGGCCGGGGCGCCGATCGCCTGCATGGCCCAGCCGCCCGAGCCGTCGCGGAAGACCTTCGCCATGATCTGGCCGGTGTGCGGCCCTCCCCCGGCCAGCTCGTAGCGGGCCAGCTCCACCCCGGTCGTCTCGTCCACCAGGCGGCAGTGCGCGTTCCGGACCTCGGCGAAGGTCTGGCCGGTGTAGGAGCTCACCGTGAAGACGACCTGGGTGATGTGCGCCGGCACGCGCAGCAGGTCGACCAGGATCGCCTCGTCGTCGTCCGTGCCCGAGCCGCCCTCCAGGTTGTCCCCGGTGTGCCGGATCGAGCCGTCGGTGGACTCCAGGTGCTGGAAGAACACGACGTCGGAGGGCGTCCGCTCGGCGTACAGCAGGGCCGAGGCGTCCAGGTCGATCTTCCGGGTACGGGTGCCGAACAGGCCCCGCTTGGGCGCGGCCTGCCAGCCGAGGCCCATCCGGACCACGGTCAGCTCACCGCCCGAGCCCTTCTGGAGGCTGACCCTCTGGCCCTTGGCAAGGCTCACCGACACGACGTTGTCCTCTCTGCCCGGCCGCGCGCCCGGTCCGCGCGCGGCTCCCTGCTGGAACACCCCGTCGCCGTCCCCCGGCTGAGGCCCCCTCGTCTTCCGGCCCGCCACTCCGTCCCGGGAGCGCGAATGCCGCAGGCCAGCCTAGGGCCTGCGGCACCCGCGAACCCCAAGCGTTCGCCGGTTTGTGGCAAGGCTGAGACACCGTCGGCGTTGACCGGTGCCAATCCGGCCAGGCCGACGGTGCCCGGGCCGCGCCTCAGGCGACCCCGGCCTCCCGCATCTGGCGCAGCTCCTTCTTGAGCTCCTTGACCTCGTCGCGCAGCCGGGCCGCGACCTCGAACTGGAGGTCGGCCGCGGCCGCGTGCATCCGGTCGGTCATCTCCTGGATCAGCTCCGCCAGTTCGGCGGCCGGCATCGACTTGGCGGGCTTGCGCTCGGCGCCCAGCGCCGGCACCGGGGCCTTGCCCTTCCCCTGGCCCCGGTAGCCGCTGGAGAGCAGCTCGTCGGTGTCGACGTCCTCGCGGGCGAGGGTGTCCAGGATGTCGCCGATCTTCTTCCGCAGCGGCTGCGGGTCGATCCCGTGCTTCTTGTTGTAGGCCTGCTGGACGGCGCGGCGGCGGTTCGTCTCGTCGATGGCCTTCTCCATCGCGGGGGTGATCTTGTCCGCGTACATGTGCACCTGGCCCGAGACGTTCCGGGCGGCACGCCCGATCGTCTGGATCAGCGAGGTGCCGGAGCGCAGGAAGCCCTCCTTGTCCGCGTCCAGGATCGCCACCAGGGACACCTCGGGCAGGTCGAGGCCCTCGCGGAGCAGGTTGATGCCGACCAGCACGTCGTACCGCCCGGCCCGCAGCTCGCGCAGCAGCTCGACGCGGCGCAGGGTGTCCACGTCGCTGTGCAGGTACCGGACCCTGATGTCCAGGCCGAGCATGTAGTCGGTGAGGTCCTCGGCCATCTTCTTGGTCAGCGTGGTGACCAGGACGCGCTCGTCGCGCTCGACCCGCTTGCGGACCTCGTGCACCAGGTCGTCGATCTGGCCCTCGGTCGGCTTGACGATCACCTCGGGGTCGATCAGGCCGGTCGGGCGGATGATCTGCTCGACCTGGCCGTTGCCGCGGGACAGCTCGTACGCGCCCGGGGTGGCCGACAGGTACACCGTCTGGCCGATCCGGCCGAGGAACTCCTCCCACTTCAGCGGGCGGTTGTCCATCGCGGACGGCAGGCGGAATCCGTGCTCGACCAGCGTGCGCTTGCGCGAGGCGTCGCCCTCGTACATCGCGCCGATCTGCGGGACGGTGACGTGCGACTCGTCGATGACGAGGAGGAAGTCCTCGGGGAAGTAGTCCAGCAGCGTGTTCGGCGGGGAGCCGGGCTCGCGGCCGTCGAAGTGCATCGAGTAGTTCTCGACGCCCGAGCAGGTGCCGATCTGGCGCAGCATCTCGATGTCGTAGGTGGTGCGCATCCGCAGCCGCTGGGCCTCCAGCAGCTTGCCCTGCTTCTCCAGCCGGGCGAGCGTCTCCTCCAGCTCCTTCTCGATGCCGGCGACCGCCCGCTCCATGCGCTCGGGGCCGGCCACGTAGTGCGAGGCGGGGAAGACGTAGACCGAGTCGTCCTGGCTGATGATCTCGCCGGTGAGCGGGTGCAGGGTGTAGAGCGCCTCGATCTCGTCGCCGAACATCTCGATCCGGACCGCGAGCTCCTCGTAGACCGGGAAGATCTCGATGGTGTCGCCGCGCACCCGGAAGGTGCCGCGGGTGAAGGCGACGTCGTTGCGCGCGTACTGGATGTCGACGAAGCGGCGCAGCAGCACGTCCCGGTCGATCTCCTGGCCGACCTTGAGCGGCACCATCCGGTCGACGTACTCCTGCGGCGTGCCGAGGCCGTAGATGCAGGAGACGGACGCGACCACGATCACGTCCCGGCGGGTGAGCAGCGAGTTCGTCGCGGAGTGCCGCAGCCGCTCGACCTCCTCGTTGATCGAGGAGTCCTTCTCGATGTAGGTGTCCGTCTGCGGGACGTACGCCTCGGGCTGGTAGTAGTCGTAGTACGAGACGAAGTACTCGACCGCGTTGTTCGGCAGCAGCTCGCGGAACTCGTTGGCCAGCTGGGCGGCCAGCGTCTTGTTCGGCGCCATCACCAGGGTGGGCCGCTGCAGCTTCTCGATCATCCAGGCCGTGGTGGCCGACTTGCCGGTGCCGGTGGCGCCGAGCAGGACGACGTCCTTCTCCCCGCCCGTGATCCGCCGCTCCAGCTCGGCGATCGCCGCCGGCTGGTCCCCGTTGGGCTGGAAGGGACTGACGACCTCGAAGGGCGCCACTGACCGCTCAATACTCGTGATGGGTCGCACGTGTCCACCGTACGACCCACCACCGACAAGCGGTGCCTACTTCGCGCTGTCCCGGGCGAGGGCGACGAGGCGGGAGACCGCCCGCAGGTACTTCTTGCGGTAGCCGCCGCGGAGCATGTCCTCGGGGAAGACCCGGTCGAAGGGCAGGCCGGAGGCCGTGATGGGCAGCTCGCGGTCGTACATTCGGTCCGCGAGGACGACCAGGCGCAGCGCCGTGGACTGGTCGTCGACCTGGCGCACGCCGCGCAGGCAGACCGCGGTGACGTCGTCCAGCAGGGCGCCGTAGCGGCTGGGGTGGACGGCGGAGAGGTGGGCGAGGAGGGCGTCGAAGTCGTCCAGGGAGGCACCGGGGGTGCGCGCGGCGACGGCGTCGACGGTCTCGTCCGGGTACGGCGGCGGGGCGTCCGGCAGGCCGCGGTGGCGGTAGTCCTGGCCGTCGATCCGCATCGGGCGGAAGTGCGCGGACAGGCCCTGGATCTCGCGCAGGAAGTCGGCGGCGGCGAAGCGGCCCTCACCGAGCTTCTCCGGCAGCGTGTTCGAGGTGGCGCAGAGCTTGACGCCGTTGTCGACAAGTCGGCCGAGCAGGGTGGAGACCAGGACGGTGTCGCCCGGGTCGTCGAGCTCGAACTCGTCGATGCACAGCAGCGTGTGCCCGGAGAGGGTCTGGACGGCCTGCTGGAAGCCGAGCGCGCCGACCAGGTTGGTCAGCTCGACGAAGGTGCCGAACGCCTTGGGGCCGGGGGCGGCGTGCCACAGCGAGGCGAGCAGGTGGGTCTTGCCGACGCCGTAGCCGCCGTCGAGGTAGACGCCGGCCGGGCCGGTGGGCACGGGGGCGCTGCGGCGGAACCAGCCGCGCTTGGGCGCGGAACCGTTTCCCCCGCCCAGGGTGCCGGCGAACTGCTCCAGGACCTGGACGGCCTCGTACTGGCTCGGCTGGGTCTGGTCCGGGATGTACGTCCCGAAGCTCACCTCGGCGAACCGGGGCGGGGGGACCATCTCGGCGACCAGGCGCTCGGCGGGCACGACGGGGCGGCGGTCGGTCAGCGCGACCGGGGAGCCGGGCGCGGGCGCGGCGGCTATGGATTCGGTCGCGGTGGCGGGGCGGGGAGCTGCGGGCACGTTAGTAGAGGGTACGCCTGCTCCCGGGCCCCTCCGACCCCGCGCCGGGGACGGCCGGTGGAACACTGGCGGTATGCACCTGTTGATCAGCCCGCTGACCGAGCCGGTCGCCGACCCGAGCTCGCTGGAGTCGCTCGCCGCCCTCTACGCGTACCCCGACCAGGTGAATCGGGGCCGGCCCTGGCTGCGCGCCAACATGGTGGCCGGACTGGACGGCGGCGCGAAGCTCGACGGCCTGTCCGAGGGCCTCTCCGGGGACGCCGACAAGCGGATCTTCGGAGTGCTGCGCGCGCTGTCGGACGTCGTGCTGGTGGGGGCCGAGACGGTCCGCGCGGAGGGCTACCGCCCGGCCCGGGCCCGGACCGAGTTCGCGGCGGCGCGGGCGGCGGCCGGGCAGGCCCCGGCCCCGGCGATCGCGATCGTGAGCCGGTCGCTGGCGCTGGACCTGGACGCGCCGCTGTTCACCGGGCCGCTGGTCCGGACGGTGGTGATCACCACCGAGGACGCTCCGGCCGAGCGCCGGCGGGCGGTGGCCGCGGTGGCCGACCTGGTGCTGGCCGGGGAGGGTTCGGTGGACCTGCGGGCGGCCGTGTCCGCCCTGGTGGAGCGGGGCTGGACGCGGCTGCTGACCGAGGGCGGCCCGCGCCTGCTGGGGCAGCTGGCGGCGGCGGGCCTGCTGGACGAGTTGTGCCTGTCGCTGGCCCCGTTGATCACGGGCGGCGACGCGCCGCGCATCATCCACGATGCGGAAATGCCTGACGTGCGGACGATGCGGCTGGTCTCATTGATCGAGCAGAAAGGATTCCTCTTCACCCGCTACCTGCGTCACCTGCGTTCGGATGACCCCGTGACCCCCTGATCGCGATCCCGTTCCCCTTGGGGGCCTTCGTCCGCGCGGCCCGCGTGCCGGGTGTGCAGCGAGCCGAAAGCCTCTGCCGGGCACTATGGGATGCGATGCCGGGGCCCGGGGGCCGGCCACTGGAAGGGACTCACGTGTTCAAGACGGTACTGATGATCGAAAAGGCGCTCTCCGACGCGGACGTGGAGCTCGTCACCACGCTCCACAGCGACGAGAAGGTCTCCTTCGTCGTCCTGATGCAGCCGCGCGGCCGGCAGGACGAGCTGCTGCGGGCGCTGGACGACGTCGCCCTCGGCCACCTGGACAAGGTGGTGCACGAGCACGACGAGTCCGAGAGCGGGCCGACGGTGGCGTCCGAGTCGCTCGAACACAGCCTGCGCCACCTGCGCCGGGCCGGCGCCGAGGCGGTCGGCGAGCTGGTCGAGGACAAGCCGCTGGAACGGCTGAAGGCGGTGGTGCACGACCAGGAGGCCGACGAGGTCGTCGTGCTCACCTCCCCGCACTTCGTCGAGGAGTTCTTCCACCGGGACTGGGCCTCGCAGGCCCGGCACAAGGTCGGCGTCCCGGTGCTGCGGCTGTTCGCCAGCGACTCCTGAGCCGACCGACCCGACCCCGACCTTGGTGCAGAATCGTCCTTGCGGTCCGTCCGCGAGGACGATTCGCACGTCGCCCCCGCGGGCGGCGCCCGCCCGCCCACCCAGCCCCCGCCCCAACGGAGCCCCGCCTTGAACGACGCCGCGCACGACCTGCACGCCCCGCACTTCATCGGCATCGGCGGCGCCGGCATGTCCGGCCTGGCGAAGATCCTCGCGGTGCGCGGTGCCAGCGTCTCCGGCAGCGACTCCAAGGAGTCCGAGACCGTCCTCGCCCTGCGCGCCCTCGGCGCGACCGTCCACGTCGGCCACGCGGCCGAGCACGTGCCGGACGGCACCAGCAGCGTGGTCGTCTCCAGCGCGATCCGTGCCGACAACCCGGAGCTGGCCGCGGCCCGCGAGCGCGGCATCCCCGTGGTGCACCGCTCCGACGCGCTGGCCGCACTGATGGGCGGGCGCCGCGCCCTGGCCGTCGCCGGCACCCACGGCAAGACGACCACCACGAGCATGCTCGCCGTCGCCCTCGGCGAGCTCGGCCTGGACCCGTCCTACGCGATCGGCGGCGACCTCGACGCGCCGGGCTCCAACGCCCACCACGGCACCGGCGAGATCTTCGTCGCCGAGGCCGACGAGAGCGACCGCAGCTTCCACAAGTACGCGCCCGAGGTGGCGATCGTGCTCAACGTGGAGCTCGACCACCACGCCAACTACGCGTCGATCGAGGAGATCCACCAGTCGTTCGAGACCTTCGTCGGCCGGATCACCCCGGGCGGCACCCTGGTCGTCTCGGCCGACCACGACGGCGCCCGCGAGCTCACCGCCCGGGTCTCCGCGCGCGAGGGCCTGAACGTCGTCACCGTCGGCGCCGCCGAGGACGCCGACCTGCGCGTCCTGTCGGTGGTCGCCCGCGGCATGACCAGCGAGGTCACCGTCCTGCTGGACGGCGCCGAGCTGACCTTCACCGTCTCGGTGCCCGGCCGCCACTACGCGCACAACGCCGTCGCCGCGCTGGCCGCGGGCGTCGCGCTCGGCGTGCCGGCCGCCGACCTGGCCAAGGCGCTCGGCGCCTACACCGGGGTGCGCCGCCGGCTCCAGCTCAAGGGCGAGGCGGGCGGCGTCCAGGTGATCGACTCCTACGCCCACCACCCGACCGAGATGACCGCCGACCTGGAGGCGATCCGCGGCGCCGCCGAGGGCCGCGTCCTGGTGGTCTTCCAGCCGCACCTGTTCAGCCGCACCCAGCAGCTCGCCGAGGAGATGGGGCAGGCGCTGGCGCTGGCCGACGCCTCGGTCGTGCTGGACATCTACCCCGCCCGCGAGGACCCGATCCCGGGCGTGACCAGCGAGCTGATCATCGACGCGGCCCGCCGGGCCGGCGCCGACGTCACCCCCGAGCACGACTTCGCCGCCGCCCCCGCCGTGCTGGCCGGCCTCGCCCGCCCGGGCGACCTGCTGCTCACGATGGGCGCCGGGGACGTCACCAACCTCGGCCCAGAAATTCTCAAGCACCTCGTGAACGTTGCCTCCAACGTCTGACGCACGCCGACGGGAGCCGTGATGAGCTACGAGATCGAGAAGACCGAGGCCGAGTGGCGCGAGCAGCTCAGCCCCGAGGAGTACCACGTGCTCCGCGAGGCGGGCACCGAGCGCCCGTTCACCGGCGAGTACACCGACACGAAGACGGTCGGCGTCTACGCCTGCCGGGCCTGCGGCGCCGAGCTGTTCAGCTCCGCGACCAAGTTCGACAGCCACTGCGGCTGGCCCTCGTACTACGCGCCGCTGGCCGGGGACCGGGTCCAGTACATCGAGGACACCTCGCTCGGCATGCGCCGGGTCGAGGTGCGGTGCGCGCGCTGCGGGGGGCACCTCGGGCACGTCTTCGAGGGCGAGGGCTACGGCACGCCGACCGACCAGCGCTACTGCATCAACAGCGTCTCGCTGACGCTGAAGCCGGTCGAGGACTGACCGTCCGCGAAGGACCCGGACGTCCCAGCGCGGGCGGATGTCCGGGCCCTTCGCGTGGTCAGACGACCGGGGCGAAGCGGACCGGCAGGTTCACCAGGGCGCGGTGGAACGGGCCCGGGCGCCAGAGCAACTCCTGCGTGGGCAAGGTGAGTTCGAGGTCGCTCAGGCGGCTGGTCAGCTGCTCGATCGCCGAGATCGCGATCAGCAGGGCCGGGTCCCGGGCCGGGCAGGCGTGCGGGCCCGCCGCCCAGGCCAGGTGGGCGCTCTCGCCGCTGCGCAGCTCGGCGCCGTCGGTCGGCGGCGCCGCCTGGTTGTTGGCCGCCGCGTAGGAGACCAGCATCAGCGTGCCGGCCTTGATCTCGCGGCCGTGGAAGGTGATGTCGTACCGCGGGTAGTGCGCCGAGAGGTTGGCCAGCGGCGGCTCGTGCCACAGCACCTCGTCGATCGCCTGGTAGGCGGTCATCGCGCCGCCGAACAGCGAGCCGGCGTAGCGCTCGTCGGTGAGCAGGCGCAGCAGGGCGTTGCCGATCAGGTTGGTGGTCGGCTCGTGCCCGGCGATCATGGTCAGGGTGATCTGCCGGATCACCTCGTCGTTGTCCAGCCCGGCCGGATGGGTGACGAACCAGGAGGTGAGGTCGTGCCGGGGCCGCCGGCGCCGGTCGGCGACCATCTCGGTGACCACGGCGAGGAGGTCCCCGTAGGCGGCCACGGCCTTCTCGGTGGACTCGATCATCTCGGAGATGCCGGCCACCAGGCGGTCGCTGTGCTCCTCGGGCACGCCGAACCAGGTGTTGAAGACGAAGACCGGCAGCTGGCGGGCGTACTCGGCGATGAGGTCGGCGGTGCCGGCGGCCTCGAAGCGGTCGATCAGCCGGTGGGCGACCTCGCCGACGCGGCGCTGGAGCACGTGCGGTTCGAGCAGCCTGAGGCCGTCGGTGATCACCGCGCGGTAGCGGTCGTGGACCTCGCCGTCGCTGAACAGGGCGGTGGGGCGGTAGCCGAGCACGACCAGGAGCGGGGAGTCCGGCGGGACGGTCCGCTGCCAGGCCCGGGAGTCCTTGGAGAAGGTGTCGGTGTCGCGCAGGAGGTCCAGCGCGGCCTGGTAGTCGGTGACGAGCAGGCCCTCCACGCCGGGCGCGACCTCGACCGGGGCGACCGCGCCGTAGCGGCGCAGCCGGTCGTAGACCAGGTGCGGGTCGGCGGCGAACACCGGCCCGTGGATCGGCGTCGGTCGGGTCTCGGTGGTCACGGTCCCTCCTGGGGGTCCGGGCCGGCCGGCAGGCCGTGCAGGACGTGCTCGGTGAGCGCGATCAGCGCGTCGAGGCTGGCGCCGCGCTCGCGGGCGTCGCAGAGCACGAGCGGGGTGTCGGGGTGCAGGTCGAGGTGGGCGCGCAGGACCTCGACGGAGTGGACGGGCGCGTCCGGGAAGCCGTTGACGGCGACGGCGTAGGGCAGGCCCTGCTCCTCGACCATGTCCATGATCTCGAAGGAGTCGGCGAGCCGGCGGGTGTCGGCGAGCACCAGGGCGCCCAGGGCGCCGCGGGCGATGTCCTGCCAGAGCGGGAAGAAGCGGCGCTGGCCGGGGGTGCCGAACATGTAGAGCACGACGTTGCCGGGCAGGGTGAGCCGGCCGAAGTCGACGGCGACCGTGGTGGTGGTCTTCTCCGGCAGGTCGGCGAGGTCGTCGACCGGGCGGCCGGTCTCGGTCATCGCCTCCTCGGTGTGCAGGGTGGCGATCTCCGAGAGGGTGCGGATGAGCGTCGTCTTGCCGACCCCGAACGGGCCGGCCACGACGACCTTCATCAGCGTCTGGTCCGGGTCGGGCAGGTAGCCCACCCGGCTGGGCCGGTCGGCCGGGCCGCCGGGGGCCGGGTTACCGGAGAGTGCGAAGTCCAACGAGGAGCCTCTCGACGATGGAGCGGTCGGTCTGCTGGGCGCGCGGGATCGGCGCGCGGGCGTTCAGGCAGCCCGCCTCGACCAGATCGGCCGCGAGGAAGACGGTGGCGCTGACCGGCAGGCGCAGGTGCGCGGCGGCCTCCACCACGGTCAGCGCGCCGGGGCGCAGCAGCTCCCAGAGCCGTTCGTGTTCGTGTTCCAGCCCGTGCGGCGGTTCGGCGCGGGCCGCGTACAGCACGGTCAGCCGCTCGAAGCCGGCGCTGCCGGGGCGGGTGCGGCCGCCGGTGGCGAGGTAGGCGGGCACCATCCGCCTGCGGGGTACGCCGGTCATGACCGGGGCGTGCCGTCGGGCTGCCGGGCCGGGCTCGCGAGCGCGCGGCCCAGGGCGGCGACCTGGACCTGCATCTGGTAGGCCACGTTGCCGAGCTGGGCCTCGGGCGAGGTGAAGACGGCGAGCGAGGTGTTCTCGCCGGCCGGGACGACGACGGCGTAGCCGAGGTCGGACTCGACGACGGTCTGGGCCAGCCGGGGCTGGGCGGTGTCGGTGAAGGCGCTGGTGAAGGCCCGGGCGGCGGCGTGGACGGTGGCGGTCATCGCGGCGACCCGCTCGGCGGAGGCGCGGCCGAGGCCGTCCGAGGCGCCCTCGACGAGGCCGTCCCCGGTGGCGATGACCGCGTGCAGCACCCCCGGGAGCTCCAGCAGCGGGGTGAGCACCCACGAGATCTCGTCGGTGGCGGTCGGGCTGGGCGTGCTGCTCACTGCTCGGCTCCTTGGGGGGTCGGGGCTTCGCCCGTGGACTGGGGTTCGCCCGAGGGCAGGGCGACGCCGTCGGGTGCGGCGCTGCCGGGGGCGGCACCGTCGCGGGCGGCGGCCACGGCGGCGCGGCCCTCGCCGGTGCCCTGCTGGAGCGCGCTCCAGTGCCGGGCGGCCCGCTCCGGGGTGCGGGCCGGCGCCCCGGGGGCCTCGGCCGGGCCGGGCCCGGCGGGACGGGCGGGGGCCTCGGCGGGCCCGGCCGCGGGGGCCGCGAGCGGCTGGCGCCGGCGCCGGCTGGGCAGGCCGCTGTCGTCGCCGGGGCGGGCGGTGTCGGGCCGCCCCGCGACGGGCCGTCCGGCGGCGGCGGACGGCACGACGTGCATGGCGGGCGCCGGGTGCGGGCCCGGCTGGTGGTGCCGGTCGGCGAGCGGGGGCAGCCCGGTGTCCTCGCCCGCGTCGCGCATCGGCGGGACGGCCTGGACGGTGGGCGCGGGGGCGGGCCCGGCTCCGGCCCGCAGCGGCAGCGGGGTGAGCACCGACAGCGGCTGCTCGTCGTCGACGACGGTGACGAGCGCGGCCGGGATGCGCAGGATCGTCCGCATGCCGCCGTACGGCGAGGGCTCGATGTGGCAGGAGAAGCCGTACTGGCGGGCGAGCTTGCCGATCACCGCGAAGCCGGTCTTGGGCGGGTTGCCGAGCTCGGTGAGCAGGACGTCGGGCGGGCCGGCCAGCAGGCGGCGGGCGCGGCGCAGCTGGTCGTCGTCCATGCCGATGCCGCTGTCGTCGATGATCACCAGCGCGCCGCGGCCGCCCTGCTGGACGGTGACCGGGACGTCGGTCTCCGGGTGCGAGTAGGCGGTGGCGTTGGCGAGCAGTTCGGCGACGGTGATGGCGAGCGGCTCGGCGGCGCGGGCGACCACGGCGAGGCGGTTCTCGCGCAGGTGGTTGGCGACCTTGATCCGGGCGTAGCCGGGCACCCGGGAGAGCGCGCCGACGACGACCTCGGCGAGCGGGGAGTCGCTGCGGGCGAGGCCGGGCCAGGCCTCGCAGAGGACGGCGACGGTCTGGATCCGGCGCAGGGCGACCTCGTTGCGGAAGTCGACCTCCAGCAGCCGGGGGTCGTCGTTGTCGTCCTGGAGCTGCTGGACCAGGCTCTGGATCTGGTAGAGCAGCGTCTGGATCTTGGAGGTGGCGCCGCGCATCGCGGCGCGGGCGGCGGCGTCGACCCGCTCGCGCTCGTCGGTGATGGCGCCGGCCGCGGCGTCCAGGACGGCCTGGAGGGCGTCGGTCGCGTCCGGGCCAACGACCTGCGCGGACAGCGGGCCGACGGCGGGCGCGTTGACGTGGCTGAGCCGCACCGCGGTGGCGGGCAGGCGCTCGTCGGCGAGGTGGCGGACCTCGGCGAGCAGGGCGGCGCCGCGCTCCTCGGCGACGGCGAGGCGGCGCTCGGCCTCGGCGGCCCTGGTGTCGGCGGCGGCGGTGCGGCCGTCGGCCTCGCGGGTGGCCTCCCGCGCGTCGCGGGCGGCGTCCTCGGCGGCGCGGCCGCGCAGTTCGGCGTCGCGGGTGCGTTCCTCGGCGGCCCGGTAGCGGGCCTCGGCCTCGTCGGTGGCCTCGCGGGCGGCGGCGGCCGACTCGTGCAGCCGGTGCTCGGCGCGGGCGAGCCGCTCCTCGGCGGCGCGGGCGCGCTGCTCGGCGACGTGGGCGCGCTCCTCGGCGACGGCCGCCCGGGTGGTGGCCCGGGCCCGGCCGCGGGCCAGCACGCCCGCCGTCGCGGCGGCCAGCACCGTGGTGATCAGCGCGATCAGCGCGATCTGCGTCATGGGTGTCCTCGGGGGTTTCCTGCTGGCTGGTGGCGGGCCGGGCCCGGTCAGTCCCGGTGGCCGATGTCGGGGAAGAAGCGCCGGGCGCGGACGGAGTCCTCGGCGATCTCGCGCGCGACGACGGCGACCTGGGTCATGGCCTCCAGGACGTTCGGCGCCTCGCCGCCGTCCAGGTGCCGGTACTCGGCCGCGACGGTGAGCACCAGCCGCTCGGGCAGGCCGAGTTCGGGGTGGCGCTGCTCGGCGATCACCCGGCGCGCGGCGTCCAGCGCGGGGATGCCGGCGGCGTGCAGCGCGTGGGTGCGCTCGCGGACGTATGCGAGGTAGGCGATGTGGGCGCGGACGCCGTCGCGGTCGAGCACCGGCCCGTGGCCGGGGACGACGGTCTCGGCGCCGGTGTCGAGGATCCGCTCGCACGCGGCGACGATGTTCTCCAGCGGGCCGGCCCAGTGCGACGGGTGGTCGCCGGGCTGCTCGGCGGTCGACCCGAAGATGACGTCGCCGGCGAACACCGTGCGCTGGCGCGGCAGGTGGACGATCAGGTCGCCGCCGGTGTGGGCCGAGGGCAGGGCGGTCACGTGCACCGGGTGCTCCCCCACCGTGAGTTCGAGCTCGCCGGTGAAGACGGTGTCCGGGCGCACCGGCTCGGTCTGCGACCAGTCGAAACCGCCGAAGTGCTCGCGCAGGTAGCCGCCGAGCGGGGAGTCCGGGTCGCCGCCCGCGACGAGCGCGTGCTGCTGCTGCGGGGTGGGCTCGTAGTGGATGTGCTCCAGCGCCTCGCGGGTGGAGATCACCTCGGCGTCCGGGACGACGCCGGCGCCCCAGAGGTGGTCGCCGTTGGCGTGCGTGACGATCACCCGGTCGACGGTGACGCCGTCGGCCAGCACCCGGCGGCTCTCGGCGAGGAACTCCGAGGCCAGCGCCGGGTCGTAGGGGGTGTCGATCCACAGCGCGGTCTTCCGGGAGGTCAGCAGCCCGCAGTTCGCCAGTCCCCAGCCCCGCTTCGGGGGAAGCCACACGTGGAGGTCGTCGGCGATCGCGCTCAGGGAGGCACGGTTGATCGTCATGTGCGCGATTATGCCGACGATATGTCAGGAGCGGGGCAAAACCTGTGCGATCGCCGCGAGTTCGTGCCCCAGACGCTCCCGAACCGTCCGGATTCGTTCCATCTGGTCGAGACCAGTCGTCTCATCCGGCGGGACGGTACGTGGACACCGCGAACTGCCGCGACCCTCCGCCCGGTCGCCGGGGCAGCCACGTCAGGGCAGCGGGAGGATCCGGCACACCTCGACCGTCACGTCCACCGTCTCCAGGCCGATCACCCGCCCCTCGACCGCGACGAATCCTTTCTCCCCCGAGCGGAAGAGCGCCGCCAGCGGCGATTTCCGGCCCGCCCCCGCGAGCGCCTCCACCGCCATGGCGGAGCCGAACGCGAACACCCCGCACAGCACGACGCACGGCGCGTGCCGGGGCGTTCGGGTCACGAAGACGAAGCCGTGGTCCCGGATCAGCTCGTCGGACGCGTTGTACAGCGCCTCGAAGGTCATCCCGCCCCACCGGGCCCGCGCCGCCTCCGGGTACTCGATGCGGAAGTCCGGGAACACCGCGTCCAGCACGCCCTCGGTGTACGGGTTCACGCTCGGCCCGCCGATCGAGAAGGTCGGCATCCGCGGATCCTGCGCGCCGGCCGCGACCAGCTCGATCGTCGCCTTCCGGTCGACCTTGCGGAGCAGGTCGATCAGCTGGGCGATCGCCCTGGCCTCCGCCATCGGCATGAACAGCACGTTCTTCGGCGCCCGCGCGGTCAGCCGCAGGCCGTCCCGGGCGAAGGCGAACTCCGCGGCCTCGATGCTCGGGGTGATGATCTGGACCCGGCTGTACGGCGCGAGCAGCCCCCGGAGGAAGCCGTACCGCAGGAACAGCCGGGCGCGGGCGAGGGAGCGGGCCGCGAGGAACCCGATCACGGCCGGGACCGATGCGATCAGCACTTGGAGCAGGATCTCCATTTGATCCCCCGGAGGAAGACTCGACCACGAACTGTGCGCCCTGGTTAAGTCCCCTCCCGTGGCCGGAAATACCCCACTCGCGCCGATTCGGAGCGTCACGATCCCTGCACGGATGGTTACCCAAGGCGCTTGATCCCCTTGCGCCCCCCGCGCAGCGCTCGTGCCCCAGCCAGGCGTTGATCGCGAGCATCGGCGCATTGGTCGTGTCGTTGCTGGTGTACGCGTGCCGGTGGCCCGCCGCCGCGGCGAGCCGCAGCGACTCCAGTTCGGCCGGCTTGCTCAGGCCGCGGCCGCGGAACTCCCGGCGGCAGGCGGTGAACGCGGACCAGTAGCGGTCCGCCCCGTCGGGGCGACGATGGTGCGGAAGTGCTCGCCGGGGTTCTGCCGGGCGTTCGCCCAGAGCAGGGCCTCGGCGGTCCGCACCAGGTGCTCGCGCCCGGCCCGGTGGGCGGACGCCACCGCCTCGGCGTCGGCGGGGCGGAAGTCTCGGATCATCGGTCCGTTCGAAGTCACGGCGCACGCTATCCGCGACTCCTGTCCCGCGCCTCCGGATTTCCGGCGCACGGGCCACCGCACCTGCCCGGACGGATCGGAGCGGGGCGGGAGTCCCTCATCG
Source organism: Kitasatospora sp. NPDC048722 (assembly GCF_040650235.1). Taxonomy (NCBI): domain Bacteria; kingdom Bacillati; phylum Actinomycetota; class Actinomycetes; order Kitasatosporales; family Streptomycetaceae; genus Kitasatospora; species Kitasatospora sp. NPDC048722. Next base: position 3,706 of record NZ_JBEZGX010000006.1, on the reverse strand, counting down.
ACAAGCTCAAATAATGCTCTGAGAAGACCGGGTGGGGCTTGGCAGCCACCCCACCCGGGGACATCCTCGGCAACACGGCCCACGGGCGGTCCCGGCGACGGCGCCCGCACCACCCGACGGCCCCCTCACCCCAGCCCTCCGAAGGGGGCGTACCGATGACTTCCCCTGCACTGAACCTGCCCGCACGGGCGGCCTCCGGCGACGGCGCCCCGGCCGGCCCGGCACCTGCGCCCCGGCTGGGCGTCGGCCTCGGCTGGCGCAGCGAGATCGACACCGTGGTGGAACGTCAGCCCGGCCTGGACTGGGTCGAGGTCGTCGCGGAGAACGTCTGCGCCGGCCACCTGCCCGCCTCGCTGACGGTGCTGCGCGAGCGCGGCGTCACCGTCGTTCCGCACGGCGTCTCGCTCGGCCTCGGCGGCGCCGACCGGCCCGACCCCGAGCGCCTGGCCCGGCTCGCCGGGACGGCCGCCGCGCTGGACTCGCCGCTGGTCACCGAGCACCTGGCGTTCGTCCGGGCCGGCGGCCTGGAGGCGGGTCACCTGCTGCCCGTCCCGTACTCGTGGGACGCGCTGCGGGTGATCGCCGAGAACGTGCGGATCGCCCAGGACCAGCTCCCGGTGCCGCTCGCGCTGGAGAACATCGCCGCCCAGCTGGCCTGGCCGGACGACGAGCTGACCGAGGGCCAGTTCCTCGCCGAGCTCGTCGAGCGCACCGGCGTGCGGCTGCTGATCGACGTCGCCAACCTGCACACCAACCGGGTGAACCTCGGCGTCGACCCGGCCGCCGAACTCGACCGCCTGCCGCTGGAATCCATCGCCTACGTGCACGTCGCGGGCGGCACGATGGTCGACGGCGTCTGGCACGACACCCACGCCCACCCCGTCACCGAACCGGTGCTGGAGGTCCTGGCCGAACTGTGCGCGCGGGTCGCCCCGCCCGGCGTCCTGCTCGAACGGGACGCGGCCTTCCCGCCGCCCAGCGAGCTGGCCGGTGAACTGGACGCCATCCGCCGGGTGCTGGAGGGGAGCATCCGACCATGACCGAACGCCTCGCAGCCGACCGGAACCGCGCCGAGCCGAAGGGGAGCGCCGATGTCGAAAGAGAGGAGCGAGGAGGCCTGAGGAACGAGGGCCTCGGAGCGACGACCGTCGACATCGGACCCGAGCGGACCGGCGGCGAGCGCGCGGCCGGGACAGCCACGGCGCGGCAGGAGCTCGCCCGGCGTCAGGAGGAGCTGCTGGCCGCCCTGGTGGCCGGCGGCCCCGTCCCGGCGGGCTTCGACCCGGCGCAGGTCCGCGCCCAGTCCGCCGGCCTCGCCGCCAAGCGCCGGGACACCGTCGCCCGCGTCGCGCCCGAGCTGCCCCGGCAGCTCGGCCCGCGGTACGGGCCGCTCTTCCTCACCTACGCCCGCACGCACCCGCAGACCGCCGGCTACCGGGCCGACGCCCGGGCCTTCGCCGCGTGGGCGCTCACCCAGGCGCGCCCGCTGGCCGCCGACTGCCGCCGCGCCCTGGAGCAGTGGCTGCACCCGGCACCCGCCCGCCCACCGGGACCGCTGGCCCGCCTGCGCCGGGCCCTGCGGTGCCGGTAACACTCTTCACTCTCGGGGGAATTCGCCCATGTGGGACAACAGCTACTTCATCATTCCCGCCATCCTCCTGGTGGCCGCCGTCCTGTACGTGGACCACACCGCGCGGCGCGTCCGGCACGTTGCGCACCCGAAGGGCCTGCCCGGCCGCGGCCTCTCGCTGCTGAGCGCCGCGTTCCTGGCCGGCGGACCGGGCCGGGTCTTCGACACCGCGCTCGTCCGGATGCACCTGGCCGAGCGCGCGGTGGTCAGCCGCGGCGGCACCGTCACCCTCACCCACGACCGGCCGTACGACGCCGTCGACGAGGCCATCATGACGGCCGTCGGCCCGACCGGCAGCCGCGACCTCGGACCGCTGCGCGCGGACGTGATGCGCTCCCCCGCCGTCCAGGCCCTCGGCGACGAGCTCGCCGACCGCGGCCTGCTGCGCCACCCCGACCGGCTGCGGGACGCCCGCAAGGCCCGCCGGCTGCTGTGGCTCGCGGTGGGCGCCGTGGTGCTCTTCTCCGTGCTCTCCTTCGTGCTCTCCGGCCTGGACGAGGGGCGCGGCGACCGGCCGGCCGTGTGGGTCCCGGTGGTCCTGCTGGCGCTCGGCCTGGTCACCCTGCTCGCCTCCCGCCCGGCCAAGGGCCGGATCACCCCGGCCGGGCAGCGCCAGCTCTCGCTCATGAACACCGGTACGCCGTGGGCGCCCGGCTCCGGCCTGTACCCGCGCACGACCGGCGGCGAGGTGCTGGGCGCGCTCGCGCTCGGCGGGCTGGCCGTCGCGGGGGCGGAGCTGGCGAACGAGGAGCTCCAGGAGGCGATGATCGGCGCGGCGGCCCAGCAGGCGGCGGCCCGGGGCGCGTTCGGCGGCGCGTCCGGCTCGGGGTCCTCCTGCTCGGCGTCGTACGCCTCCGACTCGTCGGGCTCGTCGGGCTCGTCGTCGTGCGGCGGCGTCCCGGCGTCCTGGTGCGGTGGCTCCTCGGACACCGGGACGTCCTCCGGGTGCGGGTCGTCGAGCGGCGGTTCGTCGTCGTCCTCGCACAACTGCGGGTCCTCGTCGCACAGCTGCGGGTCCTCCTCCTCGCACAGCTGCGGCTCGTCCCACAGCTGCGGGTCCTCGTCCAGCTGCGGCTCCAGCTGCGGGTCGAGTTGCGGTTCCGGCTGCGGTTCCTGACGTCACAGTTCGGTATCGCGCCACCGGAAGCCGTTCCCCGGGTCGTCGGCGGCGGCATACAACAAGGCCATGTGGTTGCTGTTCCTCATACCGGCGTGCGTGGCCGCGGTGCTCTCCTGCCTCCGGCTCGTCCGGATGACCGCCACCGCCGACGCCCTCGCCGGGCCGGACGGCCTGCGCCCGCCGGAGGCCGTCGGGATCGGGCTCTACGAGACGGCGTACCTGGCCGGCGGCCCGGACCGGGTCGTCGAGCTCGCCCTCGTCCTGATGGCCGGCCGCGGCCGGCTGCACCTCGCCCACACCGGGTGGACCACCGTCGTCGACCCCAAGGGCCGCAGCCGGCTGGAGCGGGCGGTCATCGCCACCGTCGGCCCGGACGGCCAGTGCCGCACCGACGGGCTGCGCCGGGCGATGGGAGAGCACCCGACCGTGCTGGAGATCGGCGCCCGGCTCTCGCTGGCCGGGCTGGCCACCCCGGCGCTGATCCAGCGCAACACCGTCGTCGTGGTCCGCCAGGTGCGGCACGCGCTGCTGCTGAGCCTCGCCCTGCTCGCCGCCGCCCTCGCCGTCGGGTCCTTCACCGACGGCGACGCCCTCGCCGCGCTCGCCTGGTTCTCGCTGCCGCTGGTGCTCACCTCCGGCACCCTGCTGATGGCCCGGGTCGACGTCTACCCGTACACCCGCTGGGCCTCCCCGATCGGCCAGGAGGTCCTGCGCGAGGTGCGCCCGGCCCGCCAGCACGGCCTCGGGGACGACGAGGAGCGCGAACTCCTCACCGCCGTCGCCATGAACGGCCCCGCCGCCCTCGCCGACCCCCGCCTGCGCGCCGCCCTGCGCCCGCACCGCACGTGACGCACGACGACGGAGGGGTCCGCCGCGGCGGTCCGGAGCGGACGATGACACGGCTGAAAACCATTCACACAGGGAAAAATCTCGTCTGGCGGAGTAGTCGGGGGTAC